>DATHQQ010000820.1:0-8872 GCA_035482595.1 Verrucomicrobiia bacterium | reverse complement strand
GAGGGATTGTTGCCAGCACCGTGCCAGGGACCACGTCTCCTGGGCCGTCGCTGGTTGCTGGTCGCGATGGCCGCCCTGACGCTCCTCACCGCCGCCCCCGGGACGCGCGCGGCCGAGGCGGTCGCGCCGACCAAGGTCTCCATCCTCCTCTATCACCGCTTCGGCCCCGACGTGCCCAATACGATGACGGTGAAAACCGCCGATTTCGAGGGGCAGCTGAAGAGCATCAAATCCCTCGGCTATACCGTGATCCCCCTCAAGGATCTGCTCCGGAAGCTGAACGGCGAAGCGGTGGTGCTGCCGGCTCGCGCCGTCGTCCTTACCGCCGATGACGGCCACCGGTCGGTCTATACCGACATGTTTCCGCTGATCCAGCGCTACGGCGTGCCGGTGACCCTGTTCATCTATCCCTCGGCCATCTCGAACGCGCCCTATGCCCTGACTTGGCAGCAGCTCGAGGAGATGAAGAAGTCCGGCCTCGTCGATGTGCAGTCCCACACCTATTGGCACCCGAACTTCCGCATCGAGCGAAAGCGGCTCAGTCCCGATGCCTTCCAGCAATTCCTGCGCAAGCAGCTCGTCTTCTCCAAGGAGGCGCTCGAGCACCATCTGGGCGGCACGGTCGATCTCCTGGCCTGGCCCTATGGCATCTATGACCCGGAGCTGATGGGCGCCGCCTCGAAGGCGGGTTACGTCGCCGCCTTTTCCATAGACCGGCGGCCGGCCACGGCGGCGGAGCCGATCATGGCCCTGCCCCGCTATATCGTGAGCGATCACGACCGGGGCCCTGCCTTCGCCCGTCTCCTGACGGGGCCCATCGATATGAAGCAAGTTTCCGAATATTGAGCGAGGACGAGAGCCAGGTCATGAGAAGCTCCACCACCTTGTCGCGGCGCGCGGGTCGATGCTCTCTGCTCTCCGTCCTCCTGCTGCTCTCGGCATCAGCCTGGGCATGGGGCGCGGAAAGGGAGGGCTCGGTCGTCGACAAACAGACGGGGGCGCCAATTTCCGGTGCCACCATCACCTCCGGCGATCAGGTGACCTTCAGCGACGCCGAGGGGAAATTCCACATCGAAAGCACCGGTTCGAGCCTGCTGGTTCGGGCGGCCGGCTATGGACGGATCGAGGCCGGGTTGGAGGATGGGGATAGCCAGGTCGTCTCCCTCGAGCCCTTGCGTACGGAAGGCCTCTATCTGACGGTCTATGGCATCGGCGCAGCGTCGCTGCGCGACCCGGCGCTCGCCGTCATGAAGGCGGCGGGGCTCAATACCCTGGTTATCGATGTCAAGGGCGACCGCGGCCTGATCCCCTATGCCAGCAAGGTGCCGCTGGCGGCCGAAATCGGCGCGACCAAGGTGCGGACGGTCGGCGATCTTGCCGGACTCGTGGCGGGGCTGAAGGCGAAGGGGATCTATACGATCGGCAGGGTCGTCGTCTTCAAGGATACGCTGCTGGCCCAGGCGAGGCCCCAATGGGCCATTCACAACGCAAATGGAACGCTGTGGCACGATCGCGAGGGGCTTGCCTGGATAGATCCCTTCCAGACGGCGGCCCAGGACTACGCGATCAGCATCGCCGAGGAGGCCGCGGCGGCCGGCTTCGACGAGATCCAGTTCGACTACATTAGATTTCCCGATGCCACCGGGGTGGTCTTGGCGAAAGCCTCGACCCAGCCCGATCGGGTGAATGCGATCATCGGCTTCCTGGGCGCCGCGCGCCAGCGCCTGCAGCGCTACAACGTGTTCATCTCGGCCGATATCTTCGGTTATGTCGCCTGGAATACCAATGACACCTTCATCGGCCAGAAGCTCGAGGAGCTGGCGGGGGTTGTCGACTACCTGTCGCCGATGCTCTACCCCTCCGGCTTTCAATTCGGGATTCCCGGCCATCGCAACCCGGTCCTGAGCCCCTATAATATCGTCTATGACACCCTCACCGAGGCCATGCGGCGGACGGCCGCTTCGCCTGTCCGCTACCGGCCCTGGCTGCAGGGTTTCCCCGATTACGCCTTCGACCGCCGCAAATTCGGCACGGCCGAGATCTCGGCCCAGGTCAAGGGCGCCAATCGCGCCGGCGCCATCGGCTGGATGCTCTGGAATCCCCGCAATGTCTATACGACCGATGGCCTCATGCCCGAGGAATCCTCCCGCCGGTAGACGGCAAGAACCCCGCTTGCGGTTTCCTCTTCGCTCCTGGGCCGGCCTGCTCCTGACGGGCTTCGTACTCTTGGCCGTCATCCCCGCCGCCCGGGCCGGCCAGGCGGGGGTCGAGCAGCGGCTGCAGGCCATCTCCGGCGTCGTTCGCGAGGAGATCCAGGCCGGCCATATTCCCGGCGCCGTCGTGGTGGTCGGCATCGACGGGCGCATCGTCTATCGCCAGGCCTTCGGGCTCCGGTCCATCACCCCCCGCCAAGTGTCCATGACCGTCGATACGATCTTCGACCTCGCCTCGCTGACCAAGGTGATCGCCACCACGACGGCGATCATGCAGCTGGCCGAGCGCGGGCTGATCGATCTCGACAAGCCCGTCGCGGCCTATTGGCCGGCCTTCGCTGGAGGCGGGAAAGGAGCGATCACGATCCGCGAGCTGCTGACGCATTATTCCGCCATGCCACCCGATCTGCCGGCCGGCGGATGGTCCGGCTATGGCGAGGCGATGGCCAAGATCGAGTCGATCGCGCCGGTAAAGACGCCCGGCAAATTCGTCTACAGCGACATCGATTTCGCCGCCTTGGGCGAGATCGTCCGGCGCGTCTCGGGCATGTCCCTCGACGCCTATGCTCGCCTCCACATCTTCGCGCCCTTGGGCATGCGCGACACGATGTTCACCCCGCCCCCGGCCATGCTCGACAGGATTGCCCCCGCCGATATCGAGAACGGTGTCCTGCGCTGGGGATCCGTACAGGATCCCATGGCCTTTCACATGGGCGAGGTCGCGGGCCATGCGGGGCTGTTCGGCACGGCCGACGACCTCGCCAGATTCGCCGAGATGCTGCTCGCGGGCGGCAGCGCCCAGGGACACCGCATCCTGCTGCCAGCCTCCGTCG
Organism: Verrucomicrobiia bacterium; assembly: GCA_035482595.1. Lineage (GTDB taxonomy): Bacteria > Pseudomonadota > Alphaproteobacteria > Dongiales > Dongiaceae > DASXQK01. The sequence continues at coordinate 5,826 of DATHQQ010000820.1, read as the reverse complement.
CCGCCATGACCCGGCCGCAAAGCCCCATCGGCCAGGCCGCCATTCGCGGCTATGGCTGGGACATCGATTCGGCCTATGCGACGGTGTTCGCACCGGCCTTCTCACCGCGCTCCTTCGGCCATACCGGCTACACCGGCACCGCGATTTGGATCGACCCGGCGAGCCGGAGCTTCATGATCGTCCTGACCAATCGCCTGCATCCCGATGCGACCGGTGACACCCGAACGCTGTTTCGCCGCATCGCCGGCATCGTCGGCGCCGCCGCGGCGGACGGGCACAAGGTGCTGACGGGCATCGACGTGCTGGAGGCTGAGGATTTTCGCAGCCTGCGCGGACGGCAAATCGGGCTCATCACCAATATCGCGGGACAGGACGAGTCGGGACGGCGGACCATCGATGTCATGCGTGGGGCCCTGGGCTCCGGCCTGCGCGTGCTGTTCAGCCCCGAGCATGGCTTGGCCGCGGATCTGAATACCCAGGTGACCTCGGGGATCGATGCGCCGACCGGCTTGCGGGTCTACAGCCTCTATGGCGCCACCTTGCGGCCCACGGCTGAGATGCTGGCCGGTCTGGATACCCTCGTCGTCGATCTGCAGGATGTGGGGGCCCGCTTCTATACCTATTCCACGACGATGGCCTATGCCATGGAAGCGGCATCGGAGAACGGCCTGGAGATCTACATCCTCGATCGGCCCGACCCCATAACCGCCGACGCCGTTCAAGGGCCGGTGCTCGACCCCGCCCTGACATCCTTCACCGGCTATATGCCCATGCCGGTCCGGCACGGCATGACCATGGGTGAGCTGGCGCGGATGTTCAATGCCGAGGGCCAGCTGAGCGCCAAGCTCCATGTCGTCGCCATGCGCTACTATGGCCGGCGAGCGTGGTTCGATCAGACTGGCCTGCGCTGGATCGGCCCCTCGCCGAACCTGCAGCGCCTGCCGGGGGTCACCCTCTATCCGGGCGTGGCCTTGCTGGAAGGGGCGGCCATCAGTGTCGGCCGCGGTACCGCCACACCCTTCGAGGTGCTGGGCGCGCCCTGGATCAACGGCGCTTCCCTTGCGGCCTATATGGAGAAGCGCGCAATAGCGGGGGTGCATTTCGCCCCGGCGGATTTCACCCCGACGACCAGCAATTTCTCAGGGGTAGCGTGCCATGGGGTCCGAATCACGGTGACCGATCGCGATGTCCTCGATACGCCGCGGCTCGGCATCGAGCTGATCGTGGCCCTGGCCCGCCTCTATCCCGGGAAGCTCAACCTCGACACCATGCTGGGGATGATCGGCTCACCTCCGGTCATGGAGGCGCTGAAGAGCAATCTCGAGCCGACGGAGGTCGCCAGGATCTGGCAGCCCGCGCTTGCGAGCTTCATGCTCACCCGCGCCAAATACATCCAGTATTGATCGGAATGGTTCTACGCGATCGCTCGCCCTAGCAGCTAGCAAAGTCCCGGGGATGGGCCTTCACCATGGCGGGCGGCGCCTCGCAGATCGGCTCCTCGAGCTTCCAGGCCCGGGGCGCGAGGGCCAGAGCGCGGCGTGCTTGTTCCACCACCTGACGCAGGTCGTCACGGCTGATACGATCATGGGCGAGAAGAACATCGAGGATGGGATCCTCCAGCAGATCCTCGAGTTTCGGCTCTTTCCAGGCTGTCTTCATCATGGCCTCCTGCCGCGGGGGTGGACGCACCCTCCCAATCTAGGAGGCAGGGCGCCAGCGACAAGGCAGAATTTCTAGCGAGGCGCGATAGCTCCGATTGATCCCCCTTGATCCCCGCCATCCATATCCGCCTTTCCCCCGGCGGAGACTTGGGACTATCGTCGGCGCCGGAGGCAAGAAGGCGAATCATGGCGAAAACCCCGGAGCTGGAATCGAACAGGCTCGACGACGCCGCCCGGGCCGGCTGGCTCTATTACATCGCCGGCAATACCCAGGACGAGATCGCCACCAAGCTGGGCATCTCCCGCCAGACGGCCCAGCGGCTGGTGTCGCTGGCGGTGAGCCGCCGGCTGATCAAGGTTCGCCTCGATCATCCCATCGCCAATTGCCTCCAGCTCTCCCAGAGGCTCAGGGACAAATACGGTCTCGATCTCTGCGAGGTCGTTCCGGCCGATCCGGCCTCGCAATCGACGATCCTGGGCGTGGCGGAGGCGACAGCCGCCGAGCTCGAGCGGCGGCTGGAATCTCAGCATCCCATCGTCATCGCCTTGGGGTCGGGACGGACACTGCGTGCCGCCGCCGACCAGCTGCCGCCGATGGATTGCCCGCAGCACAAGATCGTTTCCCTGGTGGGCAATATCGCCCCAGACGGCTCCGCCTCCTTCTATGACGTGATCACCCGCGTGGCCGATGCGGTCCGCGCACCGCATTATCCGATGCCGCTGCCGGTCATCGCCAGCACCCTGGCCGAGAAGAAGCTGCTGCTCGCCCAGAAGCCGGTGAAGCATGTGGTCGATCTCGCCCGCCATGCCGATGTCACCTTCGTCGGCGTCGGCCATCTGGGCGAGAGCGCGCCTTTGCTCCAGGACGGCTTCGTCACGCGCGACGATATGCGGGCGCTGATCAAGGCCGGCGCCGTCGGCGAGGTCATCGGCTGGGCCTTCGACCGCAACGGCGCGCTGATCGACGGGCTGACCAATGAGCGGGTCGCCAGTGTCACCCTCGACCAGCCCGCCAGGCGCCTGGTCGTCGGTGCCGCCATGGGCCCCACCAAGACCGAAGCCTTGGCCGGGGCGCTGGCGGGCCGACTGATCAACGGCCTCATCACCAATGAGACCACGGCCGGGCGACTTTTGAAGCGGTAGCGGTCGCCTCTCCTCCCTTCGCGGTTCTGGATTTCGGGCAGCCCATGCTGCGCCGCAGCGACGATTCTGCCTTGACTTTGGGCAGTAGCGAATGAGTATATGCCCTTAAGTTGGGCAAAAGCTCATAGTTAACCATGGGAGGAAGTGATGAGGACCGCGCTCCGAATCCTGGCGAGTGCAGGCATTCTTGCCGGCTTGGCATGGCCTGCCATGGCCGACGACACCAAGCTCACCATCGCCACCGTCAATAATGGCGACATGATCCGCATGCAGAGCCTGACGGACGATTTCAAGGCGAAGAATCCCGGCATCGACGTGCAATGGGTTACGCTGGAGGAGAACATGCTCCGCCAGCGCGTGACGACCGACATCGCCACCAAGGGCGGGCAGTTCGACATCCTCACCATCGGCACCTATGAGGTGCCGATCTGGGCCAAGAAGGGCTGGCTGGTGCCGCTCGACAATCTCGGCAGCGATTACGACGTAGCCGATCTCCTGCCGGCGATCCGCACCGGCCTTACCGTCGACGGCAAGCTCTATGCTGCGCCCTTCTACGGCGAGAGCTCCATGCTCATGTACCGCAAGGATCTCTTCGCCAAGGCCGGCCTCACCATGCCGGAGCAGCCGACCTGGGATTTCATCAAGACCGCTGCCGCGAAGATCACCGATCCCGCCACCGAGACCTATGGCATTTGCCTCCGCGGCAAGGCCGGCTGGGGCGAGAACATGGCCTTCCTGACGACGCTCGCCAATGCCTTCGGCGGCCGCTGGTTCAACGAGCAGTGGAAGCCGGAGTTCGACGGGCCGGAATGGAAGGCGGCGCTCACCTTCTATGTCGATCTGATGAAGAATTACGGGCCTCCGGGCGCCTCCTCCAACGGCTTCAACGAGAACCTCGCCCTGTTCGACTCGGGCAAATGCGGAATGTGGGTCGATGCCACGGTCGCCGCCTCCTTCGTCAGCGATCCGAAGCAGTCGAAGGTCGCCGATCAGGTCGGCTTCGCGCCCGCGCCTTGCGAGGTGACGTGCAAGGGCGCGAACTGGCTCTGGGCCTGGTCGCTGGCCGTTCCTTCGGGCTCGCAGAAGGTCGAGGCGGCCGAGAAGTTCATCGCCTGGGCGACGGGCAAGGAATATCTCCAGCTCGTCGCCGCCAAGCAGGGCTGGGCCAACGTCCCGCCCGGCACGCGCAAATCGCTCTATGAGAATGCGGATTATCTGAAGGCCGCTCCCTTCGCCGCGATGACCCTGAAGGCGATCGATACGGCCGATCCGATCACCGGCACGCTGAAGCCAAAGCCCTATGTCGGCGTGCAGTTCGCCGCGATCCCGGAGTTCCAGGGCATCGCCACGACTGTCGGCCAGATGTTCGCAGCGGCACTCTCGGGCGAGTCGACGGTCGATGCCGCGCTCGCCAGCGCACAGGCATCGACGACTCGCGCAATGACCAAGGCAGGCTACATCAAGTAGGGCCCTGGGGGGTTCGCGCGGCCCCGCCGGGCGAACCCCCCGGACCAGATCGCGACCGGGAGGACAGGTCATGGCGACCCGTCACGCAAGCGGATTGGCAAGGACTGCCATCGCCCCATCGGTGCTGGTGCTGTTTCTTTGGATGATCGTGCCGCTGGGCATGACCATCTATTTCTCGGTGCTGAACTACAACCTCCTCGATCCCGGCAATGAATCCTTCGCCGGCCTTGATAACTTCCGCTACTTCCTGACCGACCCGGCCTTCTTCGCTGCCCTGGGCAATACCCTGGAGCTCGTGGGCGGCGTTCTGATCATTACGGTGGTCGGCGGCACGCTCATTGCCCTTCTCCTCGACCAGCCCTTCTTCGGCGTCGGCATCGTCCGCCTCATGGTCCTGGCGCCCTTCTTCGTGATGCCGACGGTGAGTGCGCTGATCTGGAAGAACCTGCTGATGCATCCGGTCTCCGGGCTCTTCGCCTGGATCGCCAAATCCGTCGGCCTCAAGCCCATCGACTGGTTCGCCGAGGCGCCGCTCACCGCCATCAGCCTCATCGTGGCCTGGCAATGGCTGCCCTTCGCCGCCCTCATCCTGCTGACGGCGCTGCAATCCCTCGACCAGGAGCAGAAGGAGGCGGCCGAGATGGACGGCACGCCGGCGCTCTCCTTCTTCTTCTATATCGTCCTACCCCATCTCAGTCGGGCGATCACCGTGGTGATCCTGATCGAGACGATCTTCCTGCTGAACGTCTTCGCCGAGATCCTGGTGACGACCGGCGGCGGCCCGGGGCTGCAGACGACCAACATCCCCTTCCTCGTCTATGCCCAGGCCCTGCTGCAGTTCGATATCGGCGGCGCATCGGCGGGGGGCATCGTCGCCGTGATCCTGGCCAATATCGTCGCCTTCTTCCTCGTCCGCATGATCGGACGGAATCTGGAGGCCTGAGCCATGGCCCGCGCCGCTTCGCTCCAGCGTCGAACCGCCACGACAGCCGCCGGCTGGATCGTGGGCTTCCTCATCTTCTTTCCGATCCTGTGGATGGTCCTGACCAGCTTCAAGACCGAGCTGGAGGCCTTCTCCACCCCGCCGAAATTCCTGTTCTTCCATTGGACCCTGGAGAATTTCGGAATCGTGCAGGAGCGCTCCAACTATCTGCGGTTCGCCGCCAACTCGATCATCCTCTCCCTCGGCTCGACCCTGCTGGGTCTCATCTTCGCGGTGCCCGCCGCCTGGGCCATGGCCTTCGCGCCGGGCAAGCGCACGAAAGACGTGCTGCTCTGGATGCTCTCCACCAAGATGATGCCGCCGGTCGGGGCCCTGATACCGATCTATCTCCTGTTCAAGAATACCGGGCTGCTCGATTCCCGCGGCGGGCTGATCGCGGTGGAGTTCCTGATCAACCTGCCCATCATCGTCTGGATGCTCTTCACCTATTTCAAGGAGATCCCGGGCGAGATCCTGGAGGCCGCGCGGATGGACGGCGCGAGCCTCTGGAAGGAGATCGTCTATGTGCTGACGCCCATGGCCATTCCCGGCATCGCCTCGACCTTGCTGCTC
>DATHQQ010000819.1:0-2921 GCA_035482595.1 Verrucomicrobiia bacterium | reverse complement strand
CGACGCCGGGAAGAATTGCTGCTGGACAAGGCCGACGCCGTAGATGGACCCGCCGAAGAGCGCCAGGGTCACCACGATCGTGATGTATTTGAAGCGCATGCTGATGACGACCAGGGCTTCGAATACCCGGCTGAAGATGCCCTTCTTGTTGTGCCCCTGCTTCTGCTTGATCTTGGTGGGCAGAACGAAAACGCCGATCAGGGGGGAGAAGATCACCGCCACGATCCACGAGATGAGCAGCGCGATCAGGATGACCATGAACAGCGAGAAGCAGTACTGCCCCACGCCGCTGCGCGCGAAACCGATGGGCAGGAATCCCAGCGCCGTCACCAGGGTGCCGGTGAGCATGGAAAAGGCGACGGAGGTGTAGGCGAAGGTCGCGGCCTTCGCTTTCTCGAATCCCTCCTCGATCTTGGCCACCATCATCTCGACGGTGATCATGGCGTCGTCGACCAGCAGCCCCAGGGAGATGATGAGCGCGCCCAGCGAAATACGCTGCAGGCTGATGTCCATCATGCTCATGCCGAGGAAGACGATGGAGAGGACCAGCGGGATGCTGAGCGCCACGACCAGCCCGGCCCTGACGCCCAGGCTGACGAAGCTCACGGCCAGGACGATGACGACGGCCTCCACCAGGGCCTTGGTGAAGCCGTGGATCGACTCCTCCACGACCTTCGGCTGGTCGGAGACGAGATCGACGTCGATTCCGATGGGAAAGCGCTGCCGGAGGTCGGCGGCGATCTTCCTCAGCTCCTCCCCCATCCGCAGGATATTGCCGCCGCTGCGCATGGAGATGCCGATGCCGATCGCGGGCTTGCCGTTGACCCGGAACATCTTCTGGGGCGGGTCGACATAGCCTTTGGTGATCGTGGCGAGGTCCGTCAGTTGATAGAAGCGCTTGTTGAGATAGAGGTTGATCTGCTTCAGGCTGTCGGCCGTGATGAGCGCGCCGCTGACCTGGACGAGGATGTCCTCCTTGCTGGTCGAGATCACGCCGGCCGGCGTCACCGCGTTCTGGTCGGCGATCGCCTGCAGCACCTGGTTCACGTTGAGCCCCAGCCCCGCCAGCTTCTTGGGCGAGATCGTCAGATAGAATTTCTCGTCCTGGGTACCGAAGAGGACGACCTTGGCGACATCCTCCTGGTTCAGGAAGGCCGAGCGCGCCTGTTCGGCGAAATCCCGGGTTTCGCGCTCCGTGAAGCCGTCATAGGTGAGGCCGTAGATCACGCCGAAGACATCGCCGAATTCGTCGTTGAAAAAGGGACCGACGACGCCGGTCGGCAGCGTCTGCCGGATATCGGCGACCTTTTTGCGCACCTGATACCAGATACCGGGAAGCTCCGACGCCGGGGTGGAATCCAGCACATTGACGTAGACGACCGAGACGCCGGGCGTGGTGTAGCTCTTCGTGTAGTCGAGCTTCGGGGTCTCCTCAAGCTTGCGCTCGATTCGGTCCGTCACCTGCTGCATCATGTCGACGGTGGTCGCTCCCGGCCAGGAGGTCATCACCAGCATGGTATTGACGGCGAAGGCCGGATCTTCCTCGCGCCCGAGCTTCGTATAGGCCATCGCGCCCGCCACGGCGCAGATGATCATGAAGAAGACGACCAGGGAGCGATGGCGCAGCGCCCATTCGGAGAGGTTGAACCCCATTATTTGCCCGCGTCCTGGGGCAACCTTACCTTTTCGCCCGCGGCAAGCGAGTTGACGCCAGCGGTGACGACGAGATCCCCGGTCTTAAGTCCCTTGGAGATCGTGACCGTATCGGCATCGAAGCGCGCAACCGTGACCGCCTGCCGGCTGACGGTCGACGCTGTGGGCGACACGACCCAGACCGTGGGCTGCCCGTTCGTGTCGAAGAGGGCCGTGGAGGGAATCACGGCGACGACATCGCCCTGGGCTTCGACGGTCCCGATGACGACGGCGCCGAGGCGCATGGCATCGGGCGCCTCCGGGAGCGACACCTTGATCGTATAGGTCCCGGTCACGGGATCCGCGCGGGGCGAGATCTCTCTGACGGCGCCGTTGACCGAGACGCTCGGGTCGGATTGCAGTGCGACGAGGACTGGAAGGCCGACCGGCACTTGGGTGGCGATCTGCTCCGCCACCGAAAAGACGCCCTCGCGCGCGGTGAGCTGGGAGATGGTGACGATCATCTGCCCCGCCGCTACCACCTGGCCGGGGTCGGCGCCGACGGCCGTGACGGCGCCGTCCGTGTCCGCTTTGAGCGTCGTATAGGCTACCTGATCCTGGGCGAGGCGGAGATTGGCCTGCGCTGCTTGCAGCCGCGCCTTGGCCGAGTTGAGCGCATTCAGTGACTGATCATAGGCCGCCTGAGTCGTATAACCCTGTTTCAGCAGGGATTTCTGGCGCTGCTCCTGGGGCCCCGCCTGGGCGACATCGCCCTGGGCCGCGGTGACCTGGGACTGGGTGGCGGCCAGCTTATTCTGAAAGTCCGCCGGATCGAGGCGGGCGAGGAGATCGCCTTTCGCGACCATCGCCCCGACGTCGACAGTGCGTTCGATGAGTCGCCCCCCCACCAGGAAGCCGACGGGCGCGCTGTAGCGCGATTCGATGACGCCTGTGGCGCTTCCGCCCAGCTCGGCCGCCTTCAACTCCGCCTTGACGACGCGCACCATCCGTGGCGGCGCCGGCGCGGCCGGCTCCTCCTTCGAGCAGGCACTCAGCGCCATCGCCATGGACAGCATCGTCAGCGAAGCCACCGTTCGCCGCAATTGCATCAGGCGCCCCACGGATCCCCTTCTCGTTGAGCCGAGAAGTTGCATCGGAGAATGACATCGCGCCCGGAGCGAGGCGGCAAACTCAGGCCGGCCCCGCCCCGCCATCCGCTTGCAGGCCTGCTGCCTCGGCCCGGCGCGCCTCGAAGAGATCGGCGGCCTCCTCGGCCGAATGGAAGATCA
>DATHQQ010000818.1:0-3508 GCA_035482595.1 Verrucomicrobiia bacterium | reverse complement strand
CGAGCCGAAATACTTCTGCACGAAATTGGCGTGGATGGTGGAGGTCTGGACGCCGAAGATCTTCCCCTTGACGCTGTCGGGGTTGGAGAAGTCGATCTTCACCGCTTCCGCCTTCGGCCCGATGATGACGGCCGGGGTCTGATAGTACTTGTCGGTGAAGTCGATCTTCTGCTTGCGCTCCTCGGTGATGGACATGGAGGACCAGATCACGTCGATCTTCTTCTCCTGCAGGGAGGGGATGATGCCGTCCCATGCCGTCTCGACGAGCTGGCATTTCGCCTTCATCTGCGCGCAGACCGCATCCATCAGGTCGATCTCGAAACCGACCCACTTGCCGGAGGCGTCCTTGCTGCTGAAGGGCGGATAAGGCTCGGCGGCCACGCCGAATTTGATGGTGTCGTCGGCATGGGCGGCAAGGCTGGCCAGCGCCATCACCGCTCCCAGAACGAGGCTCCCCAGAACGTGCTTCTTCATGGCTTTTCCCTTTTGTTTTCTATTGCTGCAACAGATTACCGAGCCCCGCCCCCGGCGTTCGTCACCGTTCTCCGGCGGGGCGCCGGCTGGCAACTGTCTTAGCATTGCCCGAAGTCCTTTCCTAGTCCATGCCCGCCTCGGGCCAATGGAATGGAGATATTTCAGTGCTTTGCCGGGAGCATCTTGCCTGGATTCATGATCCCTTGGGGATCGAGGGCGGCCTTGATTCGGCGCATCAGCTCGATCTCGATTGCGGGCTTGTAGCGGGCGATCTCCTCGCGCCGGAGGCGCCCGAGGCCATGCTCGGCGCTGATGCTGCCGCCATGGCGGGCGACCAGATCATGGACCAGGCGATTGAGCGCGCCGGTCCGGGCGAGGAAATTCGCCGCGGCCATGCCGGGCGGCTGGAGCAGATTGAAGTGGATATTGCCGTCGCCCAGATGGCCGAAGGCGTAGACCGTCACCCCGGGCAGGGCCGCCTCCAGCGCCGGCTTGGCTTCGCCCAGGAAGGACGGCACGGCGGAGAGCGGCACGGCGATGTCGTGCTTGATGCTGGCGCCCGCGGCACTCTGCGCCTCGACCACCGCCTCGCGCAGGAACCAGAGCCGGTCCGCCCGCGCCTCGCTCTCGGCGATGGTCGCATCTGCGAGCAGCCCGTCCTCGAGCGCGCTCGCCAGAGCGGGCTCGATCAGGGCACGGAGATCGACGACGGAGGCGCCGGCGGTGAGCTCGATCAGCAGATAGGGATCATGGGGCTTGTCGAAGGGATCGAAGCTTCCCGGCACATGAGCCATGGCGAATTCCAGCGCGACGCGGGGAATTATCTCATAACTGGTGAGGGCGTCGCCGCTCGCCTCCCGAAGGCGTGCGAGCAGGGGCAAGGTCGCCGCCATGTCGCTGGCCGCGGCGAAGACGGTGACGCGCTGGCGGGGCAAAGGAAAGAGCTTCAGCACCGCCGCCGTGATGACGCCCAGCGTGCCTTCGGCGCCGATGAAGAGCTGCTTCAGATCATAGCCGGTGTTGTCCTTGCGCAGCGCCCGCAAGCCGTCCCAGATCCTTCCGTCCGGCAGCACGACCTCGATGCCCAGCGTGAGATCGCGCATGTTGCCGTAGCGCAGCACCGCAATGCCCCCGGCATTGGTGGAGAGATTGCCGCCGATGCGGCAGCTGCCCTCGGCGGCGAGGCTCAGGGGGAACAGCCGGTCGGCCGCGGCGGCGGCCTCCTGCACCTTCTGCAGGATGCAGCCGGCCTCCACCGTCATGGTGTAGTTCGGCGCATCGATCGCCCGGATCTTATCCATTCTCTCGAGGGAGAGCAGGATGCTGTCGCCGGCCTCCAGCGGGACACTGGCACCGGTGAGACCCGTATTCCCACCCTGCGGGACGATGGCGATGCCGGCCGCCGCCGCGGCCGCCACGATCCGCGCGACCTCGCCGGTCTCCCGGGGACGGGCCACGCAAAGCGCCTGGCCGCGATAGAGCTTGCGCCAATCGAGGAGATAGGGCGCCATCGCTGCCGGCTCGGTCAGGAGCGTGCCCGGCGCGAGCCCAGCGCGCAGCGTCTCCATCAACTCCATAAGGTCACCTTAGTCTCGCTCCCTCGATCCGCTGTTTCTGCAGGAAATCTACAGCGAGTGCTGACGCTTTTCTTGGGCGGAGCCCAAGTCGGCTTTATGCTTCGCCGGATCGCGCTCCAAGGGTCTCGACCAAACTCCCAGGATATACGCAAAACGCGTAGAGGTCAATCTGGAAAAGCTGGCCGAGGCGCCGCGGCGCGGCGCAGGCGGTCGTTGATGGCCCGGCCCAGCCCTTGCTCCGGCACGCCCATCACCGCGATCCGCCGCGCCCCGCTGGCATCGAGCCGGCGCAGAAAAGCGAAGAGATTGGCGGCCGCCTGGGTCACATCGCCGGCCGGGCTGAGATTGAGAGTCTTGCGCGCGCCCGGCGGCACCTGCGGCCCGAAGGCCAGCAGAGCCTCGTCGGCCTCGACCGAGAAGGCCTCCAGCCGCAGCGGCAGCGCCGGCGCGTAATGGCTTTCCAGCATGCCGGGCGAGCGCGGCGCGATAGCCGCCCCGAGACCGGCCTCGACGCCGGCCAGCGGCCCGATGACGGCCTCGATCTCCTCCGCCGTCAGCCCGCCGGGCCGCAGCAGCCGCGCATCCGGCCCGCTGAGATCGATGACGGTGGATTCGAGGCCGATGGCGGTCGGTCCGTCATCGAGGATCATCGCCACCCGGTGGCCGAGACCTTCGGCGACATGGGCCGCCGTGGTGGGGCTGAGGCGCCCAGAGGGATTGGCGCTGGGGGCGGCGATGGGCCGGCCGAAGGCCTTGAGCAGGCGGGCTGCCACGGGATGGCGAGGCACCCGGACTGCCAGAGTATCGAGCCCGGCCGAGGCCAGCAGCGAGACGGGGCAAGCCTCCCGGCGCGGCAGGACCAGGGTCAAAGGCCCGGGCCAGAAATGTGTCGCCAGGATCCGCGCGCGCGCATCCATCTCGACCAAGGCTTCGGCGGCGGCCTGGTCGGCGAGATGGATGATCAGCGGGTTGAAGCTCGGCCGGTCCTTCGCCGCGAAGATCGCGGCCACGGCGCGGTCGTCGGTGGCATCGGCGCCCAGGCCGTAGACCGTCTCCGTCGGGAAGGCAACGAGGGACCCGGCGCGGAGTGCGGCGGCAGCCGCGGCAATACTCTCCGTAGTGGGCGCCAGCAGAGGAGCCGTGGTCGCCGTCATGCTCAGGACCAGTTGCCCCGGGCGATGAAATCGGGATTGGCGAAGCCCGCCTTGCCATAGGCGAGCGCCTTGCCGTCGACGGTCACGACATGCCCGCCCGCCGCGGCCAGGACGGCATGCCCCGCAGCGGTGTCCCATTCCATGGTGCGGCCGAAGCGCGGATAGAGGTCGGCCAGCCCCTCGGCGATGCGGCAGAATTTGAGCGAGCTGCCGGCGGCGATGCGCTCGGCGACATGCATCTCGGCCAGATAGAGATCGAGGGCGTCGCCTTCGTTATGCGATCGGCTGGCGAGCACGATGACA
>DATHQQ010000817.1:0-6372 GCA_035482595.1 Verrucomicrobiia bacterium | reverse complement strand
GTCTTCTATGGCGTGCTGATCATCCTGGCCAATCTCGCCGTCGATCTGATCTACGGCCTGCTCGATCCGCGCATCCGGTACGACTGAGGAGACCATGACGGTCACGGCCTTCCCACCCAGCGTCTCGCCCGTCGAGGAGATCCAGGGCCGCAGCCTGTGGAGCGACGCCTGGCGGCGGCTGCTGCACAACAAGGCGGCGGTGGTCAGCATCGTGCTGCTGCTCCTCATCACCTTGGCCTCGATCCTTGGACCGCTGTTCAGCCCCTTCGCCTATGACGACGTCTCCTGGGATTCCATCAGCATCGCGCCGGACTTCGCCTCCGGCCATTACTTCGGCACCGACGACAACGGCCGCGATCTGTTCGTGCGCGTCATGTATGGCGGCCGGATCTCGCTCACCGTCGGCGTGGTGGCGACCCTGGTCAGTCTCTTGATCGGCGTCGTCTGGGGCGCCACGGCAGGCTTCATCGGCGGACGGATCGACGGCGTTCTGATGCGCCTCGTCGATATCCTCTATTCCGTACCCTTCATCTTCTTCGTCATCATGCTGACGGTGGTCTTCGGGCGGAACATCGTGCTGATCTACGTGGCGATCGGCGCGGTCTCCTGGCTCGACATGGCGCGCATCGTGCGCGGCCAGACCATGAGCCTGAAGAAGCGCGAGTTCGTCGAGGCAGCCCATGCCGGCGGCGTCAGGACGGCCACGGTGATCCGGCGCCACATCATCCCCAATTGCCTGGGGCCGGTGATCGTCTATGTCACCCTCACCGTGCCCAATGTGATCCTGCTCGAATCCTTCCTCAGCTTCCTCGGCCTCGGCGTGCAGGAGCCGCAGACGAGCTGGGGCGTGCTCATCAGCGACGGGGCGCGGCTGATGGAAAGCTCGCCCTGGGCGCTGATCTTCCCGGCGGTCATGCTGGCGGTGACGCTGGGCTGCTTCAACTTCATCGGCGACGGGCTGCGCGACGCCCTCGACCCCAAGGATCGCTGAGCCGTGCCGCCCGTCCTCGACATCCGCGATCTGGAGATCCGCTTCGCCACCCCCGACGGGGTTGTCGAGGCCGCCAACAAGGTCAGCCTCTCGGTCGAGCCGGGCGAGACGCTGGGCATCGTCGGGGAATCGGGCTCAGGCAAGAGCCAGGTCTTCATGGCGGTGATGGGCCTGCTGGCCTCCAACGGAAGGGCCACCGGCAGCGTGAAATTCCAGGGCGAGGAGATCCTGGGCCGTCCGCCGGCCGAGCTGAACAAGATCCGCGGGGCCCGGATGTCGATGATCTTCCAGGACCCGATGACCTCCCTCAATCCCTATCTCACCATCGAGCGCCAGCTGACGGAGGTGCTGGAGACCCATCGCGGCATGTCGTCGAAGGAGGCGCGCCAGGCGGCCGTCGACATGCTGGAGCGGGTGCAGATCCCCGAGGCGGACCGGCGCATCTCCCATTATCCCTTCGAGTTCTCCGGCGGCATGCGCCAGCGCGCCATGATCGCCATGGCGCTGCTCTGCCAGCCGGAGCTGCTGATCGCCGATGAGCCGACCACCGCCCTCGACGTCACGGTACAGGCCCAGATCCTGGCGCTGATGGCCGAGCTCAAGCAGGCGGGCAAGACCTCCTTCGTGGTGATCACCCATGATCTCGGCGTCATCGCCGGGCTCTGCGACCGGGTGCTGGTCATGTATGCCGGCCGGGCGGTCGAGACCGGGCCCGTGCGCGACATCTTCAAATCGCCGCAGCATCCCTATACGGCCGGGCTGCTCGCCTCCATGCCGCGGCTGGACGAGACGGAGGTGCATCGCCTCACCACCATCCCGGGACAGCCGCCCAATCTGCAGCGCCTGCCGCCGGGCTGCGCCTTCAGCGACCGCTGCCCCCGGGTGTTCGATCTCTGCCACCGCGAGCGCCCGCCCCTTGCAACCTTCGCGCCCGGGAGGATGAAGGCATGCCATCTGCCCCATCTCTAAGCAGCGCGCCCCTGCTCTCCGTGCAGGATCTGAAGGTTCATTTCCACCTCGGCGGCGGCTGGTTCTCGCGTCACAAGGCGGGCGTCGTGAAGGCCGTCGACGGCGTCAGTTTTGACCTCCGGCCCGGCGAGACCCTGGGCCTCGTCGGGGAATCCGGCTGCGGCAAGACCACGCTGGGGCGCGCCGTGCTGCGCCTGCTGCCCAATATCGACGGCCGCGTCGTCTGGCTGGGGGAGGATCTGGCCAAGCTCGACCCGGAGGCCATGCGGCTGAAACGGCGCGAGATGCAGATCGTGTTTCAGGATCCGCTCGCCGCCCTCGACCCGCGCATGACCGTGGGCGAGATCATCGGCGAGCCCCTGCGCACCTTCCAGCCCCGGCTCTCCAATGCCGAGGCCAAGGCCAAGGTCCAGGCCATGATGGCGCGGGTCGGGCTGCTGCCGCGCCAGGTCAACCGCTATCCCCACGAATTCTCCGGCGGGCAGTGCCAGCGCATCGGCATTGCGCGCGCCATGATCAACCACCCGAAGCTCGTCGTCTGCGACGAGCCGGTCTCGGCCCTCGACGTCTCGATCCAGGCCCAGATCGTCAACCTGCTGATGGATCTGCAGCAGGAATTCGGCATGTCGATGATCTTCATCTCGCACAACCTCAGTGTCGTGCGCCATATCAGCCACCGGATCATGGTGCTCTATCTGGGACGGGTCGCCGAGCTTGCCGGCCGCGACCAGCTCTATCGCCAGCCGCGCCATCCCTATACCCAGGCGCTGATCTCGGCCGTGCCGATTCCCGATCCCGATCTCGAGCGCCAGAAGCAGCGCATCGTGCTGACCGGCGATATCCCCTCCCCCTTGAATCCGCCCAGCGGCTGCGCCTTCCGCACCCGCTGCCCCAAGGTGACGGAGATCTGCGCCCGACTACGCCCGGATCTGCTGCATATCGAAGCCGGGCATCAAGTCGCCTGCCATCACTGGGATGAGTGAGAGCGAGGCGATGGACCCCATCGCCTGCTTAGAAGGTTAGAGCGGCGGGGCCCGTCGCGTCAGCCCGTCACTTGCCGGCTTCGCCGTTGGCACAAGAGCTGCAGGGCTTCGGCGCCCCATATTCATAGCTGCTCAAGTTCTGGGCGTCGGTGCCGGCCCCGCCATAGCAGGATTGGCACGGCTCCACCGGCGTGTCCGGATTGGCCGAGTAGTTGGTATAACCGGTGTTCGAGTTCTGCTGGGCCTGATCCCGGGCCCCGCCGTGATCCCCGCCGTTGCCTGCCGCCCAGGCGCCGGCGGAGCCGAAAGGATCGATCAGCAGGATCGCAGCCGCCAGCAAGGCAGCCGCGCCGGTCAGCCGGATCGGTCGTACGAAGAGCGTTTCCATATCGAGCCTCTGAAGGTTGGTGTGCATTCGCGACTTTCGCCGCACACCCAATCTGGGCAGAGAGCTCCGATCCGTCTTATGCCCGGCTGGCAGGAGTTGTGGGGTCTTGTCGGAAACCACCCGCGCCGTCATGGCTGAGATTGTCTCACGGGCTTTCTGGAGGCGGGCGGCAAGCCTCGCGCGCTCTCTCAACCGTCATGGTCGGCGCAGGCCGACCATCCACGAGTTTGCCTGCCCTTGACACGATATCCGCCTCGGTTGTCGATTACCGCCCGATTTGATCGAGGGTCGGTGCGACCGCAAGGCATTTTGACACGGAGGACGCGGAGTTGACGGAGGAGATGCACAGAGAAGTGAGAGTGCAGGCTTCACGGCCTTTCTCCTCCGCGGAATCTCTCCCGTGTCCTCCATGATCCATTTTCTCGCTTTGCATCGACAGAGCTTGCGGGAGAATGATCCAGCCCTTGGCCGGCAAACTCGTGGATGGTCGGCCTGCGCCGACCATGACGGTAGAGGGAGCGAGGCTTGCCGGCCGAAACCGGATAGCCATGGACAAGCCCGGCTACGCCGATTGGGAAGCAAAGCCACCTTCGATCGGGCAGTCAGTGGCTTTGTCGCGGCCGCCAAAGGAGCGAACTGGGTCGTTCTCCTTTCCGCATCCAGCTGCCGTCGTGCCGGCGGGATTCCTCACACCGCCAGGCCGACCGCCTGCATGTAGACGTCCAGCAGCGCCTGCTGCTCCTGGCGGTCCGCCGCATCCATGCGGCGCAGGCGCACGATCTGGCGCATGACTTTGGTGTCATAGCCGGCGGATTTGGCCTCGGCATAGACCTCGCGGATGTCGCCCGTGAGCGCGGCGCGCTCTTCCTCAAGCCGCTCGATCCGCTCGATTAAGGATTTCAGGCGCTCCGCCTGAATAGTGCCCTTGCCGGCCATGCCGCTCGCGCTCCCTGTCGATGCCGTGGAACCCGGTCGGACGACTCCACCGCCGGGAGCCCGGAACATATCGACCGTCCCCCGCCGGAGCAAGACCGGCGGTCAACCGGGAGTCAGCAGTAGAGCGCCGGCGAGAGCTCTCGATCGGCCGCGGCAATCTCAGCGGCGACGGCGGCGATCACGGGACGCGCCGACATGCAAGCATGCCAGGCCGCAAGCGCGGGGTGGCGGTCGAGGCGCGGGCCCTTCAGGCGCAGCGCGAAGAGGATCGACATGAACAAGGCGATATCGGCGACCGAGAAGCCGCCGCAGAAATAATCCTGACCGCCGAGCCGAGCCTCGAGCTTGCCATACTCCCGCCGGATCTCCGCCTCGGCCTTGCCCGCCTCTTCCTCCTGCAACCGGCGCCGGGCGGGATCGGAGCTCGGCGGCTCCGACCGGTGCATCAAGGCGCGCAGCAGCGGCAGCAGGATCTCATCGCCGGTCAGCTCCAGCAGACGGCAGCGGGCCCTGGCCGCCGCGCCCTTGGGATAGAGCGGCGGTTCGGGATAGGCATCCTCCAGATATTCGAAGATCAGCGTCGAATCGAAGAGGGTGAGGTCCCCGTCGATCAGCACCGGCACCTGGCGCTTGGGGTTGGCGGCCAGGACCGCGGGATGTTTGGGCTGGTAGCCCTGCGCTTGGCTGAAGGGGACCATCTCGCGCTCGAAGGCGAGACCCTTCTCGCCCAGCGCCATTTCGACCTTGCGGGAAAACAGGCTCAAGGGGCCGGAATAGAGTTTCATTTTTCATCGCCTCCCGACACAGGCGAGAACATTACAGGAACGAACGTCCGACGGCAAGGCGTCGGGGACAGGGCTCAGTGCTTGTGGCCCCCGCCTTTGCTCTGCGCCAGCTCCTTCAGCGCCGCAATGCCCTCGCCCGCCTGATGCTTCGCCTTCCAGGCCTCATAGGGCTCGCCATAGACGATCTCGCGGGCGGCAGGATCGCTGAGGTCGATGCCGCGTTCCACCGCCTCGGCCCGATACCATTTGGAGAGGCAATTGCGGCAGAAGCCGGCGAGGTTCATCAGATCGATGTTCTGCACGTCGGTGCGCTCGCGCAAATGCTCCACCAGCCGGCGAAAGGCCGCCGCTTCGAGCTCGGTGCGGGTCTTGTCATCCATGACAGGGTCCTCTTGCAACGCCTATCCGATATCTAGAGAGCCTCGAGCGTCGCCGCAATGAGCATGTCGACCACGGCCTCCAGCGCTTCGCGCGGTGCGGCCCCGGCGGCGAGCGCGGCGCGATATGTCGCGAGCTGGCGGTGCGCGCTGGTGCCGCGCGCCAGGATCGCCCGGGTCTCGGCCACTTCGGCCTGGCAGCCGAAGGCCTCCTGGTCCTCCGCGGTCAGGAGGATCATCTCCTCCAGCAGCTCGGCGTAGGGGACGATCCGGCCCTTGCCGAAATCGACCAGCCCTTCGTCGACGCCATAGCGCTGGGCCCGCCATCGGTTCTCGTTCACCAGCATCCCCGCATAGCGCCGCCAGCGCTGATTGTCGCGCTTGAGGCGCCAGAGCATGCGGAGCAGGCAGCGGTAGAGGGCGGCGATGGCGATCGCGTCGTCGAGGCGCGTGCAGACATCGGCCACGCGCATCTCCAGCGTGGGAAAGCGCACGCTCGGCCGGATATCCCACCAGAGCTTGCTGCCGTCCTCGATGATGCCGGCTCGCACCAGCACGGCGAGATGGCGCTGGAACTCGCCCCAGCTGTCGAAAAGCTCCGGCAGGCCGGTGCGCGGCATCTCGTCGAAGACGGCGATCCGATAGGATTTCAGCCCGGTATCCTGGCCGTCCCAGAACGGCGATGAGGTGCTGAGCGCCAGGAGATGGGGGAGGAAATAGGCGAGCTGGCCCATGAGGTCGATGCGCAGCTCCGGATCCTCGATCCCGACATGCACATGCATGCCGCAGATGACCAGGCGGCGCGCCGGCGCCTGATGGTCGCGGGCCAGGGCGATGTAGCGCTCGCGATCCGTCGTCTTCTGGCGGTGCCATTCGGCGAAAGGATGGGTGGCGGCGGCGATGAGGGCGAGACCATGGCTGGCGGCGATTTCCGCCACCACCC
>DATHQQ010000816.1:0-4128 GCA_035482595.1 Verrucomicrobiia bacterium | reverse complement strand
GTGGCAGCGCGATAGACCCGGATCGGCTCGGGGAGATTCTTCAGCCGCTGTTCGCCAAGATCCTCGAAGTCGAAGGGGACCTTGCTTCGGACCTGGTCCAGGACGGCCTGGGACAGAATGATGGTTCCGGGATCTGCCAGGGTTTCCAGGCGAGCCGCGACATTGACTCCATCGCCGTAGAGATCGCCGTCCACGACCACCACATCGCCCAGATCCAGGCCGATCCGCAGCATCAACCGCCGGTCGTCGGGCAGGCCCCCATTGGCGGCCTCCACGGCCTCCTGCAGCTCCACCGCGCATTGGACGGCAGCGACCGCGCTCGCGAACTCGACCAGGGCGCCGTCGCCCATCAGCTTGACCAAGCGGCCGCGATGCTTGTCGATCAGCGGGTCGAGGATGTCCTTGCGCGTGGCCTGGAGTGCGGCAAGCGTCCCCGCCTCATCGGCGCGCAAGAGGCGGCTGTAGCCGACCACATCGGCAACAAGAATGGCTGCAAGCCGGCGCTCCATCTGCTTTCCCCGAGCCCCGTTGAAGATCTAAGGACCGATTGGAAGGCCGGCCGCCACCGTGCGAAGACAGGGGGGCCGGCTTGGTGGGCGACCGCTGTCACGTAGCGGCCGCTGGATCGGAGATTACTCTAAGCATGTGTTAATCGGGCGTCAAAAATTGTGGCTTACAACGTCAATTCCTCGTTACATGACCGACTTACCACACAGATGATACTCACTCTAGGAATGCTCGGCCGGCCGCGCATATGCGTCCGCCGGCTGGCCATCACCCGGGTCGGTCAGTCCATCGCCCGCGACCCGGAAGATGCGCCGCGGCAAGGCAATTGAAGCGAGTCCAGGCACGGTCTATGACACGGCGGACCGACGCGATAATGTGAAGGGCCGAAAAGTTCGGCTTGCGACCTATCATTGGGGTATCGCTTCGCAATGCGGGGATCCGAGCGGGCATGAAGGCGCATGGCTCCTTCGAAATTGCCCATATAACAAGGGGCTAGAGGCCTTATGTTCGTCTTGATCGATAACTACGACAGCTTCACCTACAACCTCTTCCACTATCTGGGCGAGCTTGGCGCCGCGGTCGAGGTTCGCCGCAACGACAAGGTGAGCGTGGCGGAGGTCATGGATCTCCATCCCCAGGGGATCATCCTCTCCCCCGGACCCTGCGACCCCGACCGTGCCGGCATCTGCCTGGCGCTGATCGAGGCCGCCGCCGGAAAGCTTCCCATCCTTGGGGTCTGCCTCGGCCATCAGGCCATCGGCCAGGTCTTCGGCGGCAAGGTGGTGCGGGGGCCCGTGCCGATGCATGGCAAGCTGACCGCCGTGCAGCATCGGGGCGAGGGCATCTTCGAGGGCATCCCCTCCCCCTTCATGGGCACGCGCTATCACTCCCTGATCGTCGACCGGGCGAGTCTGCCGGAGTCCCTGGTCGTGACGGCGGAGACCGAGAGCGGCCTCATCATGGGCATGGCGCACCGAAGCCTGCCGATCCATGGCGTGCAGTTCCATCCGGAGAGCATCGCCTCGGAGCATGGCCATCGCCTGCTGGGCAATTTCCTGCGGCTCGCCGGGCTGAACGCGCCGGCCCGGGCCGCGGCGTGAGCGATCTGAAGTCCCTGATCGCCGCCGTTGCCGGCGGCGGCTCTCTCGCCGAGCATGAGGCGGAGCAGGCCTTCGACATCCTGATGTCGGGGGATGCGACGCCGACGCAGATCGGCGGCTTCCTGATGGCGCTGCGCGTGCGGGGCGAGACGGTGCCGGAGATCACCGGTGCCGTGCGCACCATGCGGGCCAAGATGCTGCGGATCGAGGCGCCGGAGGGGGCCATCGACACCTGCGGCACTGGCGGCGACAACAGCGGCACCCTCAATATCTCCACCGGCGCCGCCATCGTCACCGCGGCGGCCGGGGTGCCGGTCGCCAAGCACGGCAATAGGGCGGCCTCCTCCAAGACCGGCACGGCCGACGTGCTGGGCGCGCTCGGCGTCAATATCGACGCCGATATGGCGCTGGTCCGCGAAGCGCTGTGGCGCGCCAATATCTGCTTCCTGATGGCGACGCGTCACCACAACGCCATGCGTCATGTCGGGCCCTCGCGGGTCGAGCTCGGCACCCGTACCATCTTCAACCTCATGGGACCGCTCTCCAATCCCGCGGGCGCCAAGCGGCAGCTCCTCGGCGTTTTCGCCCAGGCCTGGATCGAGCCCTTGGCCCAGGTGCTGGCGTCGCTCGGCACCGAGCGCGCCTGGGTCGTCCACGGCTCCGACGGGCTCGACGAGATCACCACCACCGGACCCACTCATGTCGCCGAGCTCAGGGATGGCAAGGTCAAGCTGCGCGAGGTGACGCCGGAGATGGCAGGCCTGCCCCGCGCCACGCCGGCGGACCTCAAGGGCGCCGATGCGCAGACCAATGCCGCGGCCATCACCGAGCTTCTCGCAGGCCGCCCCGGGCCCTATCGCGACATCGTGCTGCTCAACAGCGCCGCCGCCCTTGTCCTTGCCGGCAAGGCGACCGATCTGAAATCCGGCGTCGTGATCGCCGCATCCGCCATCGACAGCGGCAAGGCGAAGGCGACGCTGGCCGAGCTCGTCGCTATCACCAACCGGACACCCGCCGCATGACCGACACGCTGGTCCGCATCACCGACGACAAGCGCAGGCATGTGGCCGCTTGCAAGGCCGCGAGGCCCTTGGGCGCGGTGGAGACGGCGGCGCGCGCGGCTGCAGCACCGCGCGGCTTCGCCGACCGCCTGGCCGCGGCGGTGGCCGCCGGGCGCTATGGCCTCATTGCCGAGATCAAGAAGGCCTCGCCGTCCAAGGGGCTGATCCGTGCCGATTTCGATCCCGCGGCCCTCGCCCGGGCCTATCGGGAGGGCGGCGCCACCTGCCTCTCGGTCCTGACTGACGAGCCCTATTTCCAGGGTAAGGACGAGCATCTTCAAACCGCCCGCGCCGCCGTCGATCTGCCGGTGCTGCGCAAGGATTTCATGGTCGATCCCTATCAGATCGCCGAATCCCGCGCCCTCGGCGCCGATTGCATGCTGCTGATCATGGCGGCGCTGAGCGACGGACAAGCCCGCGAGCTCCATGACGCGGCATCCGGCTGGGGCATGGACGTGCTGGTCGAGGTCCACGACGAGGCCGAGCTCGAGCGCGCCCTTGGGCTGCCGGCACGCCTCATCGGCGTCAACAACCGCAATCTCAAGACCCTGACGGTCGATCTTGCGGTGACGGAGCGCTTGGCCCCCCGCGTGCCCCGCGACCGGCTCCTGGTCGCCGAGAGCGGGCTCGGCGGGCCGGCGGATTTGGCCCGTCTGCATCGCGTCGGCGCCTCGATCTTCCTCATCGGCGAATCCCTGATGCGCGAGGCCGATGTCGCCGCCGCCACGCGCCGGCTCCTGGGGCCGGGGCCCGAGCTGAAGACCCGCACCGCCTGATGGCGCGCCTCACCCATTTCGACGCCGAGGGCAAGGCGGCCATGGTCGATGTCTCGGCCAAGGCGGAAACCGAGCGCAGCGCCACCGCGAGGGGCAGCGTGCTGATGCAGCCCGCCACATTGGCCCTCATCGCCGCCGGGGAGATGAAGAAGGGCGATGTGCTCGCCGTGGCGCGGCTCGCCGGGATCATGGCGGCCAAGCGCACCGCCGATCTCATTCCCCTCTGCCATCCCTTGGCGCTGACCTCGATCAAGGTCGACCTCACCATCGACAAAGCGCGCAACGCCGTCGATATCGAGGCAAGCTGCAAGCTGTTCGGGCGCACCGGCGTGGAGATGGAGGCGCTGACGGCCGTGAGCGTCGCGGCGCTGACCGTCTATGACATGTGCAAGGCCGTGGACCGCGGCATGACCGTCACCGACATCCGCCTGACGGCCAAGAGCGGCGGCAAGTCCGGCAGCTTCGAGGCCCCCTGATGCTGTCGGTCGCCGAGGCCCGCGGCCATATCACCGCCGCCTTCCGGACGCTCCCCGCCGAGCAGGTTGCCTTGCCCGAGGCGATCGGGCGGGTGCTGGCGGAGGATCTGCATGCCCGGCTGACCCAGCCGCCCTTCGCCGCCTCGGCCATGGACGGCTATGCCGTCAGGGCCGCCGATGTCGCGAGCGCCCCGGTCCGCCTCAAGAT
>DATHQQ010000815.1:0-9244 GCA_035482595.1 Verrucomicrobiia bacterium | reverse complement strand
GCTTCTTCTCGATCTTCACCGTCTCGGCCGTCGCGCGGTCGATCTCCTTCTGCAGCCGGGCCCGCTCGCGCTCGACATCGACATGGCCGGCGAGCGACAGCAGCACCGTCGCCCCTTCGACGACGAGCTGCACCGCGCCTTTCGCCTCTCCGCCGATATCGATGGCGGAAAGCCGCGCCAGGCGCTTGATCAGCTCACCATGCTCCTGCAGGCGCTCCTTGGCGATGCGGCTGGGCTCGCGCACCGCCGCCGGGATCAGCGCTCCCGGGGGAACATTCATCTCCGAGCGCAGGGCGCGGATCTCCGAGACCAGCTTGATCACCCAATCGAGATCGGCCGTGGCGATGGCGTCCACCATGGCCGGGGTGTAGCTGGGCCAGGGGGCGGTGATCAGCGGATCCTTGCCGGCGAGGACCTGCTGCCACAGCTCCTCGGTGATGAAGGGCATGAAGGGATGCAGCAGATGGAGCAGCTGGCCCAGCGCCCAGGCGATGGCGGCCCGGGTCTCCGCGGCTGCCGCCCCATCCACCGCATCGCCAGTCCCATCCGCCTTGCCGATGATCGGCTTGGCCAGCTCCAAATACCAGTCGCAGAATTCGCCCCAGACGCCGTGATAGAGCCCATGGGCGGCCTCGTTGTATTTGAACTCAGCGAGCGCGGTCTCGACCCGCGCCGCAAGCTCGACGATCCGGCCCACGGCCCAGCGGTTGACCTGCTGGCGGCAGGCCCCGGGATCGAAGGCGGGATCGGGGACGCAGCCGTTCACCTGGCAGAAGCGGGCGGCGTTCCAGAGCTTGGTGGCGAAGTTGCGATAGCCCTCGACCCGGCTCTCGGAGAGCTTGACGTCGCGGCCGGGTGCTGCCAACGCCGACAAGGTGAAGCGGAGCGCATCGCAGCCGTAGCGGTCGATCAGCTCCAGCGGGTCGACGATATTGCCCTTGGCCTTCGACATCTTCTGGCCCTGCTCGTCGCGGACCAGCGCATGGATGTAGACGGTGCGGAAGGGCACCTCGCCCATGAAATGCAGCCCCATCATCATCATCCGGGCGACCCAGAAGAAGATGATGTCGAAGCCCGTTACCAGCACATCGCCCGGATAGTAGCGGGCGAGCTCGGGCGACTTCTCCGGCCAGCCCAGGGTCGAGAAGGGCCAGAGCGCCGAGGAGAACCAGGTGTCGAGCACGTCATCGTCGCGGCGGAGCTCGACCGGCTTGCCGTAGTGCCGTGCGGCGGCGGCCCGGGCTTCCGCCTCGTCCATGGCGACGAAGATTTCGCCGTCGGGCCCGTACCAGGCCGGGATCTGATGGCCCCACCAGAGCTGGCGCGAGATGCACCAGGGCTGGATGTTGCGCATCCACTGGAAATAAGTGGCGGTCCACTGCTCCGGCACGAAGACGGTCTGGCCCTTCTCCACCGCGGCGATGGCGGGCTCGGCGAGCTTGGCGGCGTTGACGTACCACTGGTCGGTCAGCCAGGGCTCGATGATCACATCCGACCGGTCGCCATGGGGCACCGTCAGGTTATGCGGCTCGATCTTCTCGACCAGCCCCGCCGTCTCCAAATCCTCCACCACCTTCTTGCGCGCGGCCTCGCGGGAGAGGCCGCGATAGGCCGGGGGCACATTGTCGTTCAGGCGCGCATCGGCATCGAAGATGTTGATCATCTCCAGCCCATGGCGCCGGCCGACCTCGAAATCGTTGAAGTCATGGGCCGGCGTGATCTTGACCGCACCGCTGCCGGTCTCGGGATCGGCGTACTCATCGGCGATGATGGGGATGAGCCGGTCCACCAGCGGCAGGCGCACCATCTTGCCGACCAGCGATTTGTAGCGCTCGTCCTCGGGATGGACAGCGACGGCGGTGTCCCCCAGCATGGTCTCGGGCCGGGTGGTGGCGACGACGATGTAACGCCCCGCCGCGCCTACAATCGGGTAGCGGAAATGCCAGAGATGGCCCTTCACCTCCCGCGCCACGACCTCGAGATCGGAAATGGCGGTGTGGAGCTTCGGGTCCCAATTGACCAGCCGCTTGTCGCGATAGATCAGGCCCTGGCGATGGAGATCGACGAAGACCTTGCGCACCGCATGGCTCAGACCTTCATCCATGGTAAAGCGCTCGCGCGGCCAATCGGCCGAGGCGCCGAGCCGGCGGAGCTGGCGGATGATGGTGCCGCCCGACTGCGCCTTCCATTCCCAGACCTTCTCGAGGAAAGCCGCCCGCCCGATGGTCTCGGCATTGGCGCGCGAATGGCCTTCGGATCCGGCGCGCGCCAGCACGATGCCCTGCCCCGCCAATTGCCGCTCGACCACCGATTGGGTGGCGATGCCGGCATGGTCCGTGCCCGGCTGCCAGAGCACGTCGCGCCCGCGCATGCGCTCGTAGCGCACCAGCACATCCTGCAAGGTGAAGGTCAGCGCATGGCCGATATGAAGGCTGCCCGTCACATTGGGCGGCGGCATCATGATGGTGAAGGGGATGGCCGGGGAATCCGGATGGCTGGCGAAATACCCGCCCTGCTCCCAGCGCGCATAGTGCCGGGCCTCGACCTCGGCCGGATTGAATGTCTTCTCGAGCATGCCGCTTGTTTAAGGGGCGGGCTTCATGCTGGCAAGCGCGCAGGAATTTCGACGGCGCTCAGGACTCCGACTTCCGGCTGATGCGATCGATCTCCTCCTGCACCCGGCGCTCGACGATCTCCCTGAGATGCCGATCCAGCCAAGCCTGCAGCATGGGCGCCAGCGCTTCGAGCGCGATCTCCTCGATCGTGCGGCCAGCGCGGTTGGAGAGCGATGGCTGAGTCCCAGGCGGTGCCGGCGGCGGCGCTTGCGGTTCCGGCTGGGGTATTGCCGGTTGAGGTCTTGCCGATGGAGCCAGCGCAGAATCGGCGGGGGCAGCCCGCGGGGCCATGGTCCGCTGGGTTCCGATCCAGCGAGGGGCGGCAGGCGCTGCCGGGGTGGCGGCAGCGGGCGGCGGCGAGGGTGCTTCTGGCCGCGACGGCGCCTCCGTCGGGAGCGGCTCCGTCAGCAGCAGGGGTTCCTCGACGGCGATGACCTCGCCTTGGCCCCGCTCGCCCGGGGCCACGGTCAGGACCGAGCCGCCCTCGGCGACCATGCGGGTCAATACCAGAGCGGCATCGGGCGGTTCGGCGGCGTCGGCGTCTGGCGCCGGCGCCGGTTGCTTGGCGGGGCCTTCGCCCGGCGGCGGCATTTCCACCGCCGGGAGCTCGTCGGGCGCGGCTCCCCCCGGCCGACCGTTATCGGCAATGATCCGCCGGATGGAGGCCAGAATCTCCTCCATCGTCGGCTCTGGTGGCGCCGGTTTCGCAGGCGCCTGGGGCTGGCTCATGGCGCATCCTTCCAAGCCCGGATCAGGCTGGACCAGCTAAAATTAGCATAAACATCTGCTTGGCGCAGAATTCTCAGTTAGAAGACGAAGCCTCGCACCCGACGGAATTCTGCCAGCAGCGGCACCGCTGCATCGAAAGCGGGGCGATGGGAGATCACCTTGTCCCGCTCGATGAACAACATCGCGCGTCCGACGCCCTCGGTCTTGACCACCGCCACCAGCCGTCCGGCATCGGCGAGCTGATCGAACAGTGCCTTCGGCACCTCCTCAACGGAACCTTCGATGAGGATGAGGTCGTAGGGTGCCTTGGCGGGCCAGCCCTGGGCCAGCGGGCCGGCGGCCTGGGTGGCGTTCTCGACAGCCAGGGCCGCGAGCTCATCCTTGCCGCGGGCGGCGAGCGCCGGATCGCTTTCGAGCGCGATGACCGAGGCGACGAGCCGGGCCAGCACGGCGGCGCCATACCCCGGCCCCGCGCCGACCACCAGCGCACGATCCTGAGGCCTAGGCTCACCGAGCTGGACGAGCCTGGCGAAGACCATGGGCTCCATGAGGTAGCGCCCGGGCGCCAGCGGGATGTCGTCGTCCACATAGGCGGCAAAGGCCCGGTCCGGCGGCAGGAAGCGTTCCCGCGGCACCGCGGAGAGGGCATCCAGCAAGGCGGCATGGGTAACCTTGTTGGTCCGGATCTGGCTCTCGACCATGTTCCGGCGAGCGGCTTCGTAGTCCATCACTGTCTCCTGGGACCCGCCTCTAGATTATCACTCCGGGCCTTGGCGGCGGCATCATAGTGAACCGACCGCCGGGGTAAAGCGCGCCGTGCCGGCGGGGCGGAGGAGCCAACGAGATCATGAGACTCTATGAGTGGGGGGTGAGGTCGCAGTCGAACCTTCGTGCCGTCGAAAGCTGGGGCGTGCCGAAGCTCGAGGCGGCCTCCCGGCCCGGCCTGGGAGAGAGGCCTGCAGCAGCGTTCGTATTCGCCTAAAGAGGCCCTTGGCAGACTCGGGGCCAGAACCCTAGAGTTTTATCTTGAGGGGGTAGGTGTTGGTCCTCCCTAGAGCCCCCATTGCCAAGGAGGGAGGGGTGTTGAGGGGGTTGTTGAGACAGGGTGAATGGAGGGGGGACCTCTATGGGACCGGGGAGATCGAGGCGACGGGACGAGGTGGATGTCGTCGCCTGGTTGAGGAGCAAGGGGGAGATCGAGCGGGCTGAGTGGCTACGGCGGACAGGTCTCTGTTCCCTGAGCCTGACGGAGCTGTGCGAGATCGCGCTCGTCGAAGACAGGCAGAGCTGATGGCGGCCGTCTGGAGCAGGTAGGCTCCCTGGGGGACAAGTCCGGCCATGACGAAGGCGTGAGGCGGCCAAACCGCCTCATCGCGCGGCGATTGACACGCCGCCGGCCAGACGCCAGCTTCTGACCGAGACCGCGCCCCCACGGAGAACTCCTCTTGCGCAAGCGATTTCGCGGCACGGCCAGCTATATCACCTCGCGCGACCTCGAGGTCGCCGTCGATGCCTCGGTCACCCTGAAGCGGCCTCTCCTGGTCAAGGGGGAGCCCGGGACGGGCAAGACCATGCTGGCCTTCGAGATCGCCGCGGCCTTGGGCATGCCGCTGATCCAGTGGCATATCAAATCGACGACCAAGGCCCAGCAGGGGCTCTATGAATATGACGCGGTCTCGCGGCTGCGCGACGGCCAGCTGGGCGACCCTAGGGTGCATGACATCGCCAATTACATCGTCCGCGGCAAGCTCTGGGATGCCTTCGAGGCGCCGGAGCCGGTCGTTCTGCTGATCGACGAGGTCGACAAGGCGGATATCGAGTTTCCCAACGATCTGCTGCTCGAGCTCGACCGCATGGAGTTCTTCGTCTACGAGACGCGCCAGACCGTGACGGCGCGCCACCGCCCCGTCGTGATCATCACGTCCAACAACGAGAAGGAGCTGCCGGACGCCTTCCTGCGCCGCTGCTTCTTCCACTACATCCGCTTCCCCGATCCCGAGACCATGGACCGCATCGTCGCCGCCCATCTGCCCGACATCCGCAAGGATCTGGCGCGCGAGGCCCTGAAACTCTTCTACGAGATCCGCGACGTGCCGGGGTTGAAGAAGAAGCCGGCGACCTCGGAGCTGATCGATTGGCTGAAGCTGCTGATGGCCGATGAGATCCCCATCACGGCACTGCGCTCCAACGATCCCAAGGTGGTGATCCCGCCACTGCACGGGGCGCTGCTCAAGAACGAGCAGGATGTCCATCTCTTCGAGCGCCTCGCCTTCCTGCACCGGCGCGGTCAGGCCTGAGCCGGGCCCGCCGATGTTCGCCGGCTTCATCGCCCAGCTCCGCGCCGCCGGCGTCCCCGCTTCGCTCACGGAATATCTGACCCTGCTGCGGGCGCTGAAGGAGGGCTGCGCCGATCACAGCGTCGAGAGCTTCTATTTCCTCGCCCGCTCGGCACTGGTGAAGGACGAACGGCTGATCGACCGCTTCGATCGCGTCTTCGCCCATTTCTTCCGGGGGCTCGGCAGCGTCGACGCGGAGATCATGGCCGATCTGCCGGCGGAATGGCTGAAGAAGCTGGCCGAGCGGCTGCTGACGCCGGAGGAGATGGCCGCCGTCGAGGCCTTGGGCGGCTGGGACAAGCTGATGGAGACCCTGCGCCAGCGCCTGGCGGAGCAGAAGGAGCGCCATCAGGGCGGCTCGAAATGGATCGGCACCGCCGGAACCTCGCCCTTCGGCGCCTATGGCTACAATCCCGAGGGGGTGCGCATCGGCCAGGGGGATTCCCGCAACCGCAGCGCGGTCAAAGTCTGGGACAAGCGCGAGTTCCGCGATCTCGACGGCGAGGTCGAGCTCGGCACCCGCGGCATGAAGCTGGCGCTGCGGCGCCTGCGCCGCTTCGCCCGCGAGGGCCAGCCGGACGAGCTCGACATGTCCGGCACGATCCGCGCCACGGCGCACAATGCAGGCCTGCTCGATCTGAAGATGCAGCCCGAGCGCCGCAACAAGGTGAAGGTGCTGCTGCTGCTCGATATCGGCGGCTCCATGGACGATCACGTGGCCGCCTGCGAGCAGCTCTTCTCCGCCGCCCGCGCCGAGTTCAAGCATCTGGAGACCTTCCATTTCCACAACTGCCCCTATGAGCGGCTGTGGCGGACCAACCGGCGGCGCAGCCTGAACGAGACCCCGACCTTCGAGATCCTGCGCCGCTTTGGCACGGATTGGCGCCTGGTCCTCGTCGGCGACGCCACCATGAGCCCCTATGAGATCACGCAACCCGGCGGTTCCATCGAGCATTGGAACGAGGAGGCGGGCCAGACCTGGATGCAGCGATTGACCGGCCATTTCGAGCGCGCCGTCTGGATCAACCCGCGGCCCGAAGGGCGCTGGGAGCATGTCCATTCCCTGCAAATTCTCCGCCGCCTGATGGAGGGCCGCATGTATCCGCTGAGCCTCGACGGCCTCGACAATGCCATGCGCGAGCTCGCGCGATGACGGCGCCCCGCCAGGTGAAGCTGCCGGATGGCGAGAGGGTGCCGGCGCTGGGCCAGGGCACCTGGAAGATGGGGGAGAGCCGGTCGAAGCGGAAGGACGAGGTGGCGGCTCTGAAGCTCGGCCTCGACCTCGGCATGACCCTGATCGACACGGCGGAAATGTACGCCGAGGGGGGCGCCGAGGAAGTGGTGGCCGAGGCGGTCAAGGGCCGGCGCCGCGAGGTCTTCATCGTCAGCAAGGTCTATCCCCACAACGCCAGCCGCGCCGGTGTGGTGACGGCCTGCGAGCGGAGCCTTAAACGGCTGAAGATCGAGCGCATCGATCTCTATCTGCTGCATTGGCGGGGCGGCATTCCTTTGGCTGAGACCTTGGCGGGCTTCGAGGAGCTGAAGGCCGCCGGCAAGATCCGCTATTTCGGCGTCAGCAATTTCGACACGGCGGATATGAGGGAGCTCCAGGCCCTGCCGGGCGGCCGGGACGCCGCCACCAACCAGGTGCTCTACAATCTGAAGCATCGGGGCATCGAGTTCGATCTGCTGCCCTGGGCGGAGACGCAAGGGCTGCCCATCATGGCCTATTCCCCTCTGGAGATCGGTCCCTTGCAGCGCGCCGCCGCGCTGCGCCGGGTGGCCGAGCGCCAGGGCGTCAGCGCCGCCCAGATCGTCCTTGCCTGGGTGCTGCGCCGGCCGGATGTCATCGCCATCCCCAAGGCCAGCCGCCTCGAGCATGTCCGCGAGAACCGCGCCGCCCTCGACCTCGTGCTCTCGGCCGAGGATCTGGCCGAGCTCGATGCCGCCTCGCCGCCGCCCCGCCGGTCGACGCCGCTGGAGATGATTTGACCGGGTGGGATTGACGCCATCGTGAAGGAACGGCCCTGGCATTTCCGGGGCACCGCCCCCACTTCATGGCTATCTCCCATCGATAAACCGCCGCCGCTTGCGCGGACGTCGCCAAGAATCCCGACATTGGCTAGAATTGACGCATCAAGCGGCCGCTGAGCCAGAAAGAGGAGCAGAGCCATGCTGTCCAATTTCCTTGCCCGCAAGTCCCAGATGCCCTCGGCCGCCGAGGCCCTCCCCGGCCGTCAGACCAAGATGCCGGTGCCGGCCCAGCATGAAGTCAGCGGCCATCCGCTCCAGCCGCCCTTCCCGGCGGGTCTGGAGCAGGTCGTCTTCGGCCTGGGCTGCTTCTGGGGGGCGGAGCGCCTGTTCTGGCGCCTGCCGGGCGTCTACACCACCGCCGTGGGCTATGCGGGCGGCCATACGCCCAACCCCACCTATGAGGAGGTCTGCTCCGGGCGGACGGGCCATACCGAAGCGGTGCTGGTCGTCTATGACCCGAAGGTGATCAGCTTCGAGGCCCTGCTGAAGGCCTTCTGGGAAGGCCATGACCCGACCCAGGGCATGCGCCAGGGCAACGATCAGGGCACCCAGTACCGCTCGGCCATCTACACCAGCACGCCGGCTCAGCGCCAGGCGGCGGAGCAGTCCAAGGCCGCCTATCAGAAGCGGCTCAGCGCCAGCCGCTACGGCGAGATCACGACCGAGATCGCCGATGCCGGGCCCTTCTACTATGCCGAGGACTATCACCAGCAGTTCCTGTCGAAGAACCCCAACGGGTATTGCGGCCTGGGCGGCACGGGCGTCTCCTGCCCCATCGGCCTGGCCGCCTCGGCAGCCGAGTAGCGGACGGCCTCTCCACCCCTCCTTTCTTCCCCGCCCCCTGCGGGCCGATGGCCCGCGCCTTGAGAGGGGCGGGCCGGGGTAGGGGTGGCCGAATTCCTTGCCCACCTGCCGCGCCACAGCACCCTTGGAGCCGCCCACCCTCCCGCGATAGAATTTGACCAATCGATCAGGTTCATCACGGGCAGGAGCAGGGCCATGTCATTGCTGATCCGCGGCGGCACCGTCGTGACGGGCGACCAGACCATCCGCGCCGATGTCTATTGCGCCGAGGGCCAGATCAAGGCCATCGGCGAGAAGCTGGATGTGCCGGCGGGCGCCAAGACCGTCGACGCCGGGGGCCAGTATGTAATGCCCGGCGGCATCGATCCCCATACCCATATGGAGCTGCCCTTCATGGGCACGGTGGCGAGCGAGGATTTCTTCAGCGGCACCTCCGCCGCGCTCGCCGGCGGCACCACCATGATCATCGATTTCGTCATCCCCGCCCCCAATGTCTCCTTGCTCGAGGCCTATGACCAATGGATGGGCTGGGCCAAGAAATCGGCGGCCGACTATTCCTTCCATGTCGCGGTCACCTGGTGGTCGGACAAGGTGCGCGAGGAGATGGGGGTGCTGACGGCCCGCCATGGGGTCAACAGCTTCAAGCATTTCATGGCCTACAAGGGGGCCATCATGGTCTCCGACGAGCAGATCCTGCACAGCTTCCGGCGCTGCCAGGAGCTGGGG
>DATHQQ010000814.1:0-2819 GCA_035482595.1 Verrucomicrobiia bacterium | reverse complement strand
CGCGGCCAGTTCCTCGCTGGCGACAAAATCGGCGCGGTAGCGCGCGGCAATCGAGGCGCCGAGGGGGCTGATGAAATCGGCGAACATATAGGGCAGGCCCAGCTCGGCGGCCCAGATTCCGCTCTGGGGCGAGGAGCCCAGCAGCCAGAGCTCCGGGCATTCGGGCCCTCCCGGCAACGTCCTCGCCAGCGGGGCAAAGGGATGGTTTTCCGGTAGTCGGTCGTAGAGATAGCCCATGAGCTCGCCCAGCTGCTCGGGGAAATCATCCGCCTGGGCCTGCCGCCGGTCGCGCTGCAACGCATAGGCCGTGCGCTGGTCGCTGCCGGGGGCGCGGCCGAGGCCGAGCTCGATCCGGCCGGGAAACATGCCCGCCAGCATGCTGAAGGTCTCCGCCACCTTGAGCGGACTGTAGTGGGGCAGCATGACCCCGCCGCTGCCGACCTTGAGCCGGCGGGTCGCCGCGGCGACGGGGCCGATCAGCGCCTCGGGGCTGGCGCAGGCCAGCATGGGCGTCGCGTGGTGCTCGGCCAGCCAATAGCGATGGAATCCGAGGCCGTCCGCCAGCCTCGCAAGATCGATGCTGTTGCGCAGCGCCTCGCCGCCCGTCATCCCTTCCGGAATCGGCGCCTGGTCGAGGACGCTGAGGCGCCGAAGCGGACTGGCCGCGGCGGATATGTTCATGCTCCACTTCCTTCTATTCGAGCGCTGCCCGCTAGAGATAGGCACCCCTGCCCCGGCGCGGAAGGGCCCAGCAGGGGGATCCTCCCTTGACAGATGGGGTGGCCGGCCGCAGGACAGCGCCGGCAAAGGCAAGGAAAGTGAAAAGATGGTCGAACGGCGATGGGAAGAAGTTGCGGGGCTCTCGGCGATGGAGGGCTGGCGCCTGCCGGTGCTGGTCTATCGCGGGGCCAGCGGGTGCCCCGGGGCCTATCTCCAAGCGGCTCTCCATGCCGACGAGCAGCCGGGCGTGGCGGTGATCCATGAGCTGGCCGCCCTCCTCGAGCGCGCCGAGGCCGAGGGGCGGCTGAAGGAGAACGTCACCCTCGTCCCCTATGCCAATCCCATCGGGCTGACCCAGGTCATCGCGGGACGCCATCTCGGCCGCTTCCATCTCGCCAGCGGGACCAATTTCAACCGCGCCTTCCCGCTGCCCAATGCCGGGCGCGCCACCGATGGCCCGGCACCGGCGCTTCGCGCCGACAGTGCCCTCAAGCTGGTCCTGTTGAAGCTCGCCGCCGGGGCCTCGGTCGTCCTCGACCTCCACTGCGACAAGGAGGCCGCCCTCTACATGTACACCCATGCCGATCTCTGGCCCGGGGCCAGCGATCTCGCAGCCCGGCTCGGCGTGGCGGCCGTGCTGCTCTGGTCCGGGCCCGAGGAGGGCGGGGCCGCTTTCGAGGAGGCGGTGACCATCGACCGCCTGCCGGCGACCGCGGCCCAGCCCTTCCTCTCCGCGACGGTCGAGCTGCGCGGGCGCGCCGATGTCGATGCCGCGCTCGCCCGCCGCGACGCCCGCGCCCTCTACGAGCTGCTCGCCGACCGCGGCATCCTCGCCGATCCGACCATCGGCCCCCGCCCGGCCTGGCAGGGACCGGCGGTGCGCCATGAGCAGGTGGTCAATGTGACGGCGCCGGCGCTCGGCGCCCTCTATCTGGAGGTGCCGCTGGGAGCTCGCGTGACCCAGGGCCAATGCCTCGCCCGCATCCTGGCCGAGCCCGGCCATGCCGCCGGGGAGGTCGCGGTACCGGCGCCCGTCGACGGACTGCTTCTCATCCGAGCCGTGGACCGGCTGGCCCGCCCGGGCGACACCATCGCCACCATCATCGCCGACCGTCCCGCCCCCGGCTCCGCCAAGGGCCGCACCCTCTCGAACTGAGCAAGGGAAGATGAACCACAGAGGCCGTGAGGCACCGAGATAGCGAGCCGAACGCGGCTCACTTTCCCAGGCTCGGCCCCTTCACCCCGAGGAGGGCTAGATCTCGTCCTTCCCCTTCGTGCCTCTGTGTCTCTGTGGTTTTCTTAGACCTTGATCGCGCGGAAGCGGTCCATGCCGTGGACGAGCGCTTTTCGGATGCCGGGCTCCATCGCCGAATGGCCGGCATCGGAGATCACCTCATAGCCGGCTTCGGGCCAGGCGCGGTGCAGCTCGTCGGCCGTCGCAACGGGGCAGACCAGATCGTAACGGCCCTGGACGATGAAGGCCGGGATCTTGCGGATCTTATGGAGATTGTCGAGCAGCGCATTCTTCGGCAGAAAGATGTCGTTGATGAAATAGTGATTCTCCAGCCGCGCGATGCCGAGCGCCATCCCGTCGCCGGCGAAGTTCGCCACCAGCTCCGGGCTCGGCAGGAGCGTGCAGCAGGTGCCCTCATAGACGCTCCATTTGCGCGCCGCCGGCAGATGCACGGCGGGATCCGGATTGCTGAGCCGGGTGTGATAGGCTTTCAGGAGATCGCCACGCTCGGCTTCGGGAATAAATTCCACGAATTCGCGCCAGATCTCCGGCGCCAGCCAGCGCATCCCGTAGAGGAACCAGTCGATCTCCTCCTTGCGGCAGAGAAAGATGCCGCGCAGCGCCAATGAGAGGACCCGCTGGGGATGGGCTTCGGCATAGGCCAACGCCAAGGTCGAGCCCCAGGAGCCGCCGAAGACATGCCAGCGCTCGACGCCCACAAGCTGGCGCAGCCGCTCGATATCGCCGACCAGATGTCCGGTGGTGTTGTCGATGGTCTCGCCCAGCGGCAGCGAGCGGCCGGCGCCGCGCTGATCGAAGATGACGATGCGATAATGGGCCGGATCGAAGAAGCGGCGATGGGCCG
>DATHQQ010000813.1:0-9355 GCA_035482595.1 Verrucomicrobiia bacterium | reverse complement strand
ACCTCACCATCGACAAATCGCGCAATGCCGTCGATATCGAGGCGAGCTGCAAGCTGTTCGGGCGCACCGGTGTGGAGATGGAGGCGCTGACGGCCGTGAGCGTCGCGGCGCTGACCGTCTATGACATGTGCAAGGCCGTGGACCGCGGCATGACCGTCACCGATATCCGCCTGACGGCCAAGAGCGGCGGCAAGTCCGGCAGCTTCGAGGCCGCCTGATGCTCTCGGTCGCCGAGGCCCGCGGGCATATCACCGCCGCCTTCCGGACCCTGCCCGCCGAGCAAATCGCCTTGCCCGAGGCCATCGGGCGGGTGCTGGCGGAGGATGTCCGCGCTCGCCTGACCCAGCCACCCTTCGCCGCCTCGGCCATGGACGGCTATGCCGTCAGGGCCGCCGATGTCGCGAGCGCCCCGGTCCGCCTCAAGATCGCCGGCTACGCGCCCGCCGGCGGCGCCCGGGCGGCGGCGCTGCAGCCCGGCGAGGCGGTGCGCATCTTCACCGGCGCGCCGCTGCCCGAGGGTGCGGATACAATCGTCATCCAGGAAGATACCCAGGTCCACGCGGATCACGTGCTGGTCAAGGAGGCAGGGCCCAAGGGCAGCTATGTCCGCCCCGCCGGCCTCGATTTCAAGGAAGGCGATCTGGGTCTGGCCGCCGGCAAGCGCCTCAATGCCCGCGACATCGGGCTCGCCGCCGCCATGAACCACCCCTGGCTGCGGGTCCGGCGCAAGCCCCGCGTGGCGATCCTCGCCACCGGCAATGAGATCGTCATGCCGGGCGAGCCGCGCACGGCCCAGCAGATCATCAGCTCCAATGGCCAGAGCCTGGCCGCCTTCCTGCGCGAAAGCGGGGCCGAGCCCATCGACCTCGGCATCGCGCCCGACGATCGCGAGGGGCTGCAGCGCCTGATCGCCGGCGCGGCCGGGGCCGATCTGCTGGTCACCACCGGCGGCGCCTCGGTGGGCGATCACGATCTCGTCCAGAGCGTGCTCGGCGAGCAGGGCATGACGCTGGATTTCTGGAAGATCGCCATGCGGCCGGGCAAGCCCCTGATGTTCGGGCGCATCGGCCCCACGCCCGTCCTGGG
The DNA here is from genome assembly GCA_035482595.1 of Verrucomicrobiia bacterium. Lineage (GTDB taxonomy): Bacteria > Pseudomonadota > Alphaproteobacteria > Dongiales > Dongiaceae > DASXQK01. Next base: position 8,269 of record DATHQQ010000813.1, on the reverse strand, counting down.
CCTGCCGGGCAACCCGGTCTCGAGCCTGGTCTGCGCCATCGTCTATCTGCGCCCGGCCCTCAGGGTCATGCTGGGGCTGCCGGCGACCGAGGACGGCGAGACGGCGCTGGCCGGCCGCGATCTGGCGGAGAACGACAGCCGCCAGGATTATCTGCGCTCGCGGCTCGCCACCGATGCCCATGGCCGGCTGGTGGCCACGCCCTTCGGCAAGCAGGACAGTTCCATGATGTTCCTGCTGCAGCAGGCCGATTGCCTGGTGGTCCGGCCACCCCACGCCCCGGCGTTACGCGCCGGAAGCCCGGTGCCGATCCTGCGCCTGGACGAGATCTGACCGGCGGTTACCGCGGCGAAAGCCGCAATTCTCTCCTCCGAAGGAAGAGTTCGCTCTACCGCCCCGCCATCACATATTCGCGGAGCTGCCCGACCTCGGCGGCGGCCTCGTCGAGCTTCAGCTTGACCACATCGCCGATGCTGACGATGCCCAGGAGCTTGCCGTTCTCGACCACGGGCAGATGGCGCACGCGGCTCGCGGTCATGGTGGTCAGCAGTTCGTCGGCCGTATGGTCGAGGCCGCAGGTGAGAAGGGCGCGGCTCATGACCCGTTCGGCGGGCATCTCCAGGACCGCCGCACCGAAGGCCGCCAGCGCATTGACGATGTCGCGCTCGGAGACGATACCCAACGGACTACCATCGGAATCCACCACCAGCACGGCGCCGATGCGATGATCGGCGATCAGCCGGGCGATCCGCTGCAGGGTCTCGCTCTGCCGCGCGGTCACCACGGCGGGGCCCTTGTTCTTCAGGATGTCTCTGGCGTTCATGCAAGAACTCCTTTCCGCCGCCCGCGAGGCAGGGAGGAGAGAGTCGCGAACGGCCGCATTGGGGCGGAAACGACTTCTAGGCGAACAGTGTAGTTCCTTCCTCGACTGGATTCAAACGCTGGCGGCGGCTAGACTGACCGTTCCGACAGAGGAGCAGGGACGATGGACGAATCGATCGAATTCACCCGCATGGCCGACGGCACCTATGAGGAATATCAGCTTCTTGCACGGCTTTATGAACCGTTGGTTAAGCGGCTTCCCGATGAGGTCATCGGCATGCTGGACCGGCTGGCCGGCGATAAGTTGGGCTACAAAGTGGACCGCTACGAGCATTCGCTCCAGACGGCGACCCGGGCCTTCCGCGACGGCGCCGATGAGGAGACGGTGGTCTGTGCCCTCCTCCACGACATCGGCGACACTCTCGCCCCGGAAAATCATGCCCAGCTCTGCGCGTCCGTGCTCAGGCCCTATGTCTCGGAAGACAATTACTGGCTGATCCAGCACCACGCAATCTTCCAGGGTTACTACTATTGGCACCATATCGGCATGGACCGGGATGCGCGCGACGCCTATCGCGGCCACCCGATGTACGAGCGCACGGCCCTCTTCTGCGAGAAGTGGGACCAGAACTCCTTCGACCCCGAGTTCGACACCATGCCCTTCTCCGCCTTCGAGCCCATGGTTCGCCGTCTCTTCGCCAAGAAGCCCTTCTTCTACGGGAACTAGGGGGCATCATTCGCCATCCTCGGCCCAACCCGCCTTCCTTTGTATCCCCTCCCCCCTTGCGGGGGAGGGTTAGGGTGGGGGGTCGGATCCGCGTCCGCGGATCACGATGAGTCCGCGCTGCATCGGGTGCATGGTTGAGAATACGGCCACCCCCACCCCGGCCCTCCCCCGTCAAAGCGCGGGCCTAGCGGCCCGCAGGGGGAGGGGGAAGAAGGAACGCCGCCGTTGCTATCGCGCTTGCGCGGGGATGACGATCGGGCGGAGAACTGGACGCTAACGAGCGCCACTGCGATCGGCGCACTTCACTTCCACGGAGATCGTCCCCCATGTCCCTCGAACATTGGCTCGCCTTCGCGCTGGCCTCCTCGATCCTGGTCGCCATACCGGGGCCGACGGTGCTGCTGGTCATCTCCTATGCCCTGAGCCATGGCCGCAAATCGGCGGCGGCCACGGTCGCGGGCGTGGCGCTGGGCGATTTTACTTCCATGACGGCCTCCATGCTGGGCCTCGGCGCCTTCCTCGCGACCTCGGCCACGCTGTTCACCGCCCTGAAGCTGATCGGCGCCGTCTATCTGATCTATATGGGCTTCAAGCTCTGGCGGGCGCCCGTGGCCATTCCCGGCGTCGCCGAGCCGGCGGAGACCGACCCGCGGCGGATCTTCGCCCATGCCTATGTGGTGACCGCCCTCAATCCCAAGGGCATCGTCTTCTTCATCGCCTTCCTGCCGCAGTTCTTCGTCACCGGCCGGCCGGTGCTGCCGCAGATGATCATTTTCGAGGCGACCTTCCTGGTGCTGGCGACGCTGAACGCCACGATCTACGGCCTTGTCGCGACAGCCGCCCGGCGAACCATCCGCAAGCCCAGGGTGCAGCGCGCGGTGAACCGCGTCGGCGGTTCCTTCCTGATCGGCGCCGGCCTGCTCGCCGCGACTTGGCGAAGGGCGAGCTGACAGGAATACATACGCATCTTCTTCTTTCGTCATTCCGGCGAAAGCCGGAATCCAGTGGCGCCATGCTCAGGACCCAGCGCGGCTCCATGACCTCCGCGGCCTCCGTGTCGGATTTCTTCGCGGAGCGCCTCTCGTCTAGCTTTTCAGCGCGGCAGGATCCTGGCGCGTCAAGCCGGTGAGCGCCACCGAGAAGCACGCCAGTGCCAGCAGCAAGGGCACCCAGGGCGCGATCGTCTTGGTCAGCGCGGCACCCACCACGGCGCCCAGCATGAAGATCCCGATCGAGCCGAAGCGGCGCTGCCAGCGCTCGTTCTTGCCGCCCGAGAGAGTCGATTCCGCGACCAGCGCCGTCAGGGTCAGTGTCATGACATTGGTCGCCAGATCCGGCACGCCGTGGCGGCGCAGCAGCGCGTTCTGCATTCCCATGGCGAAGGCAAGCAGGGAGATGACCACGTCTCGGGCCGTCCCGCTCGATCCGGGATCCAGGATCACGCTGAGAAGCGTGGCCGCGGCCAGGAAGACCCATTCGACGGCGAAGCCGAGCCTTGTATGCCCATGGGCGCTACGCACGATGCGCCCCCCGGCGATCGCCCCCAAGGCGAAGGCGCCCAGGGCGATCAGATAGACCGCATGCTGGAAGATCGGATGGCCGGTGCCGACGAAGAAGCAGAACAGCAGCAGATTGCCGGTCATCATCTCGGCGAAAACCTCGCCCAGGGAGAGAAAGCAGGCCGCGTCCACGAGCCCGCAGAGACCCGCGATCAGATAGAGGCCGGTGATATGGGAAACATGGGGCCCGTGCTCCCGCTCCCAGCGCAGGATGGACCGGAGTCCTGGGAACAAGGACGGTTCGCTCAGATGATCCGCCGCACCACCGACCAGCGGCGGAGCGCGAAGGTGAAGGCGAAGGCTGTCGGCACGACGATCACGGCCACCACCACGAATTTCACCGCGGCCGGCAAGGGTGCATCGGCGAGCGCATATTGCAGCGCCACCACCATCGGCAGATGGAAGAGATATACGCCATAGCTGGCCAAGGAGAGCCGGGCCATGAAGGGCGTCTGGAAATCGAGATACTCCCGGAACAAGGTGGGCAGCCCCAGGCAGAGGCCGAAGCAGGTGAAGGTCTCCCAGATCGGATAGACGACCCCGTTGAAGCTGTCGCCGCCCATGCTGAAGAAGGAATGGCCGGTGAGGTCGAAGCCGATGAAGGTCAGCGCGCCGGCGACGCCAAGAGCGAGCCAGCGATAGCCGATCCGGGTCGGCATGGTGAGAAGCCAATTGTTGCGATAGGCCAGCACGCCCAGGATGAAGCAGGCGAGATCGCGCGGCACATCCGCCGGCTGCAGCTGGAAGGTCTTCATATAGGCGTGCCACTGATAGATCGGGTCATAGAGCCGGACCCAGTAGGAAAGCCCGGCGATGGCGAGCAGCACCGGCAGCATCAGCAATCCCGGCAGCGGCAGAGGATTGCGCAGGCGCGGCAGCGGCAGCTTGTCCCGCAGCCAGCGCCAGCCCGTATAGCCGACCGCATAGATCAGCAGCATCTGGATGAACCAGAGATGCCCCAGCTGGCGGTCGGGCCAGACCGGACCCGACCAGTCGGCGGCATGCTGATAGTCGAAGCCCCAATAGATATGCCAGTAGTAGCTGGGGAAATCGATGAAGGCATAGCTGCGGAAATTGAGATAGTAGAAGTACATCAGCGGCGGGAAGACGAAGAACAGGAAGAAGACGATCGGCAGCCCCAGCCGCCGGAAGCGATCCTTCAGATATTGCTCCGGCCCCTTGCGGTCGAAGACGAAGGGCATGAAATAGCCGGCGATGACGAAGAAGAGGCTCATCCGGAAGCTGCGGTTGACGATGAAGAAGGAGGCGAGCAGCGGCTCCTGCTGCGAATCGCTGTAGTACCACCAGCTCCCCGCGGCATAGGCAAAGCTCGAATGCTGCAGCACGATCAGCACCGTGAGCGCGACCCGCAGATTGTCCATGAAATAGAGCCGGCGGGCGAATCCGCCGTAGGCTTCGGCCGCCCGCGCCACCGATCTCGTCTCCGTCATGCTGATATCGGTGGAGGACATCACACCCGGCGCGTGATGCCGCCATCCTCGACGGCAAAGGGCAATTGCGGCAGGCCCCGCTCGCGGCGCGGCGTCTTGCCGAAGAAGTCGCGGTAGCATTTCGAGAAATGCGAGGCCGAGACGAAGCCGCAGGCGAGCGCCACGTCGATGACCGACATGTTGGTCTGCAGCAGCAGCAGCCGCGCCCGGTTGAGGCGCAGCTCGACATAGTAGCGGGCCGGCGAGCGGTTCAGATATTTGCGGAACAGCCGCTCGAGCTGGCGGGTGGAGAGGCCCGCCGCCGCGGCGAGCTGGCCGCGGTCCAGCGGCTCCTCCAGATTGGCCTCCATCTGGCGGATGACGCGGATCAGCTTGGGATGGCGCACGCCCAGGCGCGCCGGCAAGGCCATGCGCTGATGATCGTGACGGTCGCGGATGCGCTCATGCATGAACTGCTCCGAGACGGCGGTCGCCAGCTCATGGCCGTGTTGGAGAGCGATCATGTTCAGCATCATGTCGAGCGCCGCCGTCCCGCCGGAGCAGGTGAATCGGTTGCGGTCGACCTCGAAGAGCTCCGAGGTCACCTCGATCTCGGGGAAATCCTCGGCGAAGGCGGCGATGTTCTCCCAATGGATGGTGCAGCGATAGCCGTCCAGCAGCCCGGCCCGCGCCAGGATATGGCTGCCGGTGCAGAGCGCCCCGATATCGGCACCCTGGCGGTCGATCCGGCGCAGCCCTGCGAAGAGGCCGCGGTCCTGGAAGAGATGGCCGTCGATGCCGCTGCAGAGGATGATGGTGCCGAAGCCCGTGGCCCGGTCGATGTCGCCCCCGGTGTTCAGCACGATGCCGTTGCTGGCGGCCACCGGCTTGGCGTCGCTCGAGAACAGGCGCCAGCTATAGAGCTCGCGCCCCGCCGCCCGGTTCGCCAGGCGCAGCGGCTCCACCGCCGAGGTGAAGGCGATCATCGAGAAATTGGGGATCAGCACGAATGCGATGCGCTGCGGCAGTTCGGCGGATGCGGCTCCGAACATGGCTATTGCTTCTGGAAGGTGACGTCGGGCGAGAGGAGCCGGCTCTTGCACACCATGCCCTCCCCGTTCCCGGTCTCGCCGATCACCACCATGATGGCGATCATGGAATCCACCGTCTCGGCATAGCTCTGGTCGATCTTGAACTCGTCGACGCCGGGATAGCTGAAGAGCGAGGCGAAGGCCGAGGCGGGATTCTCCGGCTCGGCGGTCTTGGGGTCGACCCCGCCGGTCTGCTTGATCCGGTCCATGATCTTCCGGCAGCTGGCCTTGTCGGGCTTGGCGGTCTCGGAATAGGCGCGGATGACGATGTCCTTCTCCTCGACATCGGCGAAGCTGGCGAAGCTCAGGCCCGGCCCGGCGCCGGTGCCCGCCCCCGCATTGTCGACCATTGCCCCCAGCCGGGCCAGCGAGAGATCGAGCTGGCTCGCCGGGGTCGCCTGGAGGTGGGCGAGGATCGCGGCCGGATCGGCCTTCGCCTCGGCGGGACGCCAGAGGGCGATGCCCGGCAGGATTGCGAGGGCAAGGAAAGCGGTCCAGCAGGCGCGGCGCGGCATCGCGGAACATCCTTCATGGCCGGGCGGGGACAGGAGCCGATCCGGCGCGGAAGCGAGGTTAACAGGATCATGTCGCAGAATCGATACTCCATGGCGTCGGCCGTGAAGCCGGCGCCGGGGGCCCATGTTGCAAGAGGAACCGGCTGTGCCGGCGGCGGCCGGGGCGCAAGGTCGGGCAAGTCCGGATGTCGCAGGCGGAGGGGTCGCGCTTGATCGCCCGGGCGGCTGCTGCCATTCTCGCGCGCTGCCGCTGGCGGCCATTCTATCGTGCCGATTGGGAGAGCCGGATGAAGGCGCGTTATTCGATCTTCAGCCTGGCGCGCAACGCGCGCAGCTACCACGAGAACTGGACGGAGGCCTGGCGCAGCCCGGAGCCGCGGCCGGCCTATGACGTCGTCATCGTGGGCGGCGGCGGCCATGGCCTGGCGACGGCCTATTATCTCGCCAAAGAGCATGGCATCGCCAATGTGGCGGTCATCGAGAAGGGCTGGCTCGGCGGCGGAAATACCGGCCGCAACACCACGGTGGTGCGCTCCAACTATCTCTGGGACGAGAGCGCCCATCTCTACGAGCATTCCCTGAAGCTCTGGGAGGGGCTGTCCCAGGATCTGAACTTCAACGTCATGTTCAGCCAGCGGGGCCTGCTCAGCCTCGCCCATAACCAGCATGAGCTGCGCGAGCTCAGCCGCCGGGTCAATTCCAACCGCCTGAACGCCATCGATTCCGAGTTCCTCACCACCGCCGAGGTCGCCGCTTTTTGCCCGGTCCTGGATTGCCGGCCCAATGCCCGCCATCCCGTCCTGGGCGCCTCGCTCCAGCGGCGCGGCGGCGTCGCCCGCCACGACGCGGTGGCCTGGGGCTACGCCCGGGCCGCCGACGACCGGGGCGTCGACATCATCCAGAATTGCGAGGTCACGGGCTTCCGCATCGAGGAAGGCCGCATCAAGGGCGTGGAGACGACCCGCGGTTTCATCGGCGCCGGCAAGGTCGGCTGCGTCGCCGCCGGCCATTCCAGCGTCATGGCCAAGATGGCGGGGCTGCGCTTCCCCATCGAGAGCCATCCGCTCCAGGCCCTGGTGAGCGAGCCGGTGAAGCCGGTGCTCGATACCGTGGTGATGTCGAGCGCGGTCCATGTCTATGTCAGCCAGTCCGACAAGGGCGAGCTGGTCATGGGGGCGGGCATCGACGGCTACAACTCCTATGCCCAGACCGGCAGCCCGCCGGTGGTGGAGAACCTGCTCAATGCGCTGATCGAGCTCTTCCCGACCTTCAGCCGCCTCAGGGTGCTCCGGACCTGGGGCGGCATCGTCGATGTCTGCCCCGATGCCAGCCCGATCATCAGCAAGACGCCGGTCGAGGGGCTCTATTTCAACTGCGGCTGGGGCACGGGCGGCTTCAAGGCGACGCCGGGCTCCGGCTGGGTCTTCGCCCATACCATCGCCCAGGACCGGCCCCACAAGCTGAACGAGCCCTTCGCCCTGGATCGCTTCGTCAACGGCTATCTCATCGATGAGCACGGCGCCGCCGGCGTCGCGCATTGAGGACCCGACATCCATGATGCTGATCGACTGTCCCTTCTGCGGTCCCCGCGCCGAGCTCGAATTCACCTGCGGCGGCGAGAGCCATATCGCGCGGCCGGCCAATCAAGGGGCGATGAGCGACGCCGAATGGGCCGATTACCTGTTCATGCGGAAGAACCCGAAGGGGCTGCACTACGAGCGCTGGAACCACGCGCGGGGCTGCCGGCGCTGGTTCAATGTCGCGCGCGACACGGTGACCCACCGCATCTCCAAGGTCTACAAGATGGGTGAACAGCCGTGAGCCAACAGTCCCACCGCACGGCCCAGGGCGGCCGCATCGACCGCGGCCGGCCCCTCGGCTTCACCTTCGACGGCAAGCGCTACGAGGGCTATGCCGGCGACATCCTCGCCTCGGCCCTGCTCGCCAATGGCGTCCATCTCGTCGGGCGGAGCTTCAAATATCATCGCCCGCGCGGCATCATGACCGCGGGCTCCGACGAGCCCAATGCGCTGATCCAGCTCCGCACCGGCGACCGCACCGAGCCCAATATGCGCGCCACCCAGATCGAGCTCTATGACGGCCTCGTCGCCGAGAGCCAGAACCGCT
>DATHQQ010000812.1:0-8923 GCA_035482595.1 Verrucomicrobiia bacterium | reverse complement strand
GGCCTCGGGATGGGCATCCCACGGGATGTCGCCGAGATAATCCACCACCGAGAGATGGGCGCCGGCGGCGATATCGGCGAGGGAGAACTGGTCGCCCGCCAGCCAGCTCCGCCGGTCGGCGAGCCAGGCGATGTATTGCAGGTGGATATGCAGATTGGCATTGGCGATGCGGATCGATTGAGAATCCGGCTGCCCGCTGCGCACCAGCCGCTTCATGATCTTCTCTTCCAGCAGCCGGCCGGTCACCTCGCGATCGAATTTGAGATCGAACCAGCCGACGAGGCGGCGCACCTCGGCCCGGGCCGCGGCGTCGCGGCCGAGCAGCGCCGGCTCGGGATAGACCTCATCGAGATATTCGGCGATGGCCTGGCTGTCGGCCACGACCCCGCCATGCTCCTCCACCAGAACCGGCACCTCGCCGCTGGGGTTGAGATGCAGCAGCTCGTCGCGCCGCTCGCCGGGGCGCTCGTCGACGAGATCGAAGGCCAGGTTCTTCTCCCGGAGCAGGACGCGCAGCTTGCGGGAGAAGGGATCGAGGGCGAAATGGTGGAGGCGGCGCATGGGGCGGCAGTCTAGTGACTCCCGGCGGAGATTCGGAACATGAATTTCGTGGCAGGCCGGCCCCTGTGCCTCGCCGAACGCCGATCACGAATTCGTTAGCGCCAAAACTTATCCGCGCCCTCCCCCGTAGGACACCCCGATCGCAGCTCCGGGCCGACCCGGCCCAGCCGATCCCTCAGTCGGGGAGAACGAATCATGCTTCTGCTTCCTTCGAAAGCCTCCAACCTGCTGGCCAGCCGCCGCAGCCTCCTGACCGGCAGCGGTCGCGCGGTGCTGTCGGCGACGGCGGTCGGCTTGCTCGTCGGCTGCACGGCCAACGCCGGCACCATGCAGACCGCCGACACATCGAAATCGGACGTCGATATCCTGAACACGGCCCTTGCCCTCGAATATGAGGGCATCGCCGCCTATCAGGTCGGTGCCGAGAGCGGGTTGCTGCAGCCGCCGGTGCTGAAGCTCGCCGTCGGCTTCCAGTCCGACCACAAGCAGCATGCCGAGGCCCTGGCCAAGGCGATCACCAAGCTGGGCGGCATGCCGGTGCAGTCCAAGACCGTGGCGGAATACAATTTCCCGACCTCGACCCTGAAGAACCAGACCGATGTGCTGCGCTTTGCCGCCGGGCTGGAGGAGGGCGCGGTCAACGCCTATGCCGGCGCCATCCCGCTTTTCGGCGACAAGACCCTGGCGGGGGCCGGCGCCTCGATCCTGGGCTCGGAATCCATGCATTGGGCGATTCTGCGCTACGCCTTGGGCGACCAGCCGCCCACCGTCGCCTTCGTGGGGCAAGCCTACTGATTGTCTGCCGGCGGCCGAGGATCCTCGGCCGCCGGCGCTTCTTCACGGGAAAGAGACTCATCATGCTGAGACCTGGCATCGGCGTGCTCGCCCTCGCCATCCTGCTGGCGGGCGGCGCGGGTGCGGCACGCGCCGAAGGCGATGCGGCCAAAGGCGAGCAGGTCTATCACCGCTGCCAAGGCTGCCATTCCATCGACCGCAACCGCATCGGGCCCATGCATAAGGGGCTGTTCGGCCGCGCGGCCGGCAGCGTCCCGGGCTTCGACTATTCGGTGGCGATGAAGAATTCCGGCATCGTCTGGACTCCCGCGACCCTCGACCTGTTCCTTCAGGGGCCCCGCCAGATGGTGCCCGGCACCAAGATGACCTTCGTCGGTGTGCCCAAGGCCCAGGACCGGGCCGACCTCATCGCCTATCTGGAAGTGGCGACCAAGCCCTGACGGCCGGCCGCGGCGGCCCTCCCGCCAAGCCTCCGGCTTTCCTCAACAATAACTAATGTGGCGCCGAAGGTCCGATAACGCCATCGGGCCCATCTTCTTCACACCACAGGCGCGATAGGGGCGCCGTTGCGGAAACAGGACGACAACAAGGAGTCAGGTCCTCATGATGAGCTTCAAGCAGCGCGGGCGCCGGAAGGGCTACATGCTCTCCGCCGCTCTTTTGGCCACGACCGTCCTCGGCGGTGGAGGGTTCCTCCTGTCGTCCGCCGTTGCGGATAGCACAACCACGGCGCCGCTCTCGGCGCCGGCGACCATGGGCCAGGCGGGCTTCGCCGATCTGGTGGTCAAGGTCAAGCCGGCCGTGGTGAACATCGCCACCGAAGGCATGAAGGTCGGCGCCAACGAGCAGCAGGACGCGCCGCAGGGCATGCCTCAGATTCCCGGCATGCCGCAGATCCCGGGGATGCCGGGGCAGGGCGACCAGCAGGATTCCCGCCCGCGCCACGCGCTGGGCTCCGGTTTCATCATCGATCCGGCCGGCTATGTCGTCACCAACAACCACGTCATCGACGGCGGCGACAAGATCACCGTCACTCTGGATGACGGCAGCAGCTACAAGGCCAAGCTGATCGGTCGCGACGCCAAGACCGATCTGGCTCTGCTGAAGATCGAGGCGGGCAAGCCGCTTCCCTTCGTCGCCTTCGGCGATTCCGGCAATGCCCGGGTCGGCGACTGGGTCATCGCGGTCGGCAATCCCTTCGGCCTCGGCGGCACCGTCACGGCGGGCATCGTCTCGGGCCATGACCGCAATATCGAATCCGGTCCCTATGACGACTTCCTGCAGATCGACGCGCCGATCAATCCCGGCAATTCGGGCGGCCCGCTGTTCAACCAGTCCGGCCAGGTGATCGGCATCGATTCGGCGATCTACTCGCCCAACGGCGGCAGCGTCGGCATTGGCTTCGCCATTCCCTCCAATCTCGCTTCCAACGTGGTTGCGCAGCTGCGCGATCATGGCACCGTGGCGCGGGGCTGGCTGGGCGTGCAGATGCAGCCGATGACGGCTTCCTTGGCCAAGGCCATGGGCCGCGACAAGGAAGACGGCGTGCTGGTGAACGAAGTGCAGCCGAACTCCCCGGCGGAGGCGGCCAAGGTGATGCAGGGCGATGTCATCACCGCCTACAACGGCACCGCCATCAAGACGCCGCGGGACCTTGCCATGGCCGTGGCGAATACCAAGGCCGGGTCCAATGCCACGCTGACGGTCTGGCGCAACGGTCATAGCCAGACGCTCCAGGTCGCGATCCAGACCCTGAAGCCGGAGAAGGTCGCGGCGGCGGCCAGTGACGACCAGGGCTTCGCCCCCATGGGCATGTCACTGGCGCCTTTGACGCCCGACACCCGCAACCAGCTGGGCCTGAACCCGGGCGTCGACGGCGTCGTCGTCGCCAAGGTCGCGCCCAACAGCCATGCCGCAGAGAGCGGCGTGCAGGCCGGCGACGTGATCGTGCGCGTCGGCTCCGATGTCGTGAAGACCCCGGCCGACGCGGTGGCCAAGATCCATGCCGCCGAGAAGGACAAGAAGGAAGCCGTGCCGCTGCTCGTCAGCCGGGACGGGACGACCTACTACCTCGCTCTGCAGCTGGTGAACAGCTGATCCAGCCGACACGAGCTCAGCCGACATAGCTGACATGGAGGGGGCCGGGACGATATGGTGTCGTCCCGGCCCGCTTTCTGGAAGGCTCATGAAGCTCTTGTTGGTAGAGGACAACGCCCAGGTTACTCAATTCGTGCGGCGGGGGTTGGAGGAAGACGGTCACACCGTCGATCACGCGGATAACGGCCGCGACGGGCTCTTCATGGCCTCCACCGGACAATACGACGTGATGATCCTCGATCGCATGCTGCCGGGCGGCATCGATGGCCTCGCCATCGTCGATTCCCTGCGCAAGACCGGCAACAAGACTCCCATCCTCATTCTGAGCGCGCTCGCCGCCGTGGACGACCGGATCCGCGGGCTGAAGGCCGGCGGCGACGATTATCTGACCAAGCCCTTCGCCTTCGGCGAGCTCTCGGCGCGGCTCGACGCGCTGATCCGCCGCTCCCAGGGCGTGGGCGTGCGCACCGAGCTCTCGGTCGCCGATCTGCGCATGGATCTCCTGACCCGCAAGGTATCCCGCCGCAACAAGCCGATCACCCTCCAGCCGCGGGAGTTCAAGCTGCTGGAATATCTCATGCGCCACGCCGATCAGGTGGTGACGCGCACCATGCTGCTGGAGAACGTCTGGGAGTATCACTTCGATCCCCAGACCAACATCATCGACATGCATATCAGCAAGCTGCGCCAGAAGATCGATGCCGGCTTCGACAAGCGGCTGCTGCACACCGTCCGCGGAGTCGGCTATCGGCTCGCGGCGAATGACTAGCATGCACATCTTCCCTCCCCCCTTGCGCGGGAGGGAGGGGTGGAGAGCCAGGCGGCCTTCCAGCCTCGTCTCCGATCTCCCATGACTCGCACCTCCAGTTTCGTCCGGCTGCTGCGCTCCGGGTCGGTGCGCATTGCCCTCAGCTATGCCCTGGTCTTCATCGTCTCGACCATGCTGCTGGTGGGCTATCTCTGGTGGCAGACCACCGATTATCTCGAACGCGAGACCGACGCCGTCATCGTCGCCGACACCCGGGCCATCGGCGACCGGCTGCGCGATTTCGGCCTGCCGGGCGCGCTCGACGCCATCAATGACCGGCTGAAGCGGGCGGCCGACGAGCATGCGATCTATCTGCTGACCGATCCGCTGATGACGCCGGTGGGCGGCAATCTCTCGGCCTGGCCGGCGCAGGTGGGCCGCGATCCCGGCTGGTACGAGATCAAGATCGTGCAGGACGGCAAGCTCCGCGCCACCCGTGTCCTCAATGTGAACCTGCCCGCCGATTTCCATCTTCTGGTCGGGCGCGACATCCAGGACCGCGCCGCCATCCGCGACGTGATCCTGAACGGCCTCGCCTGGGCGGCCTTCGCCGCCTTGGTGCTGGCGGTAGGGGGCGGCATCATGGTGCGCCGCGCGGTCTTCAAGCGGGTCGAGACCATCAATCGGACGGCGGCGGCCATCGTGCAGGGCGATCTCGCCCGGCGCGTGCCGACCACCCATTCCGCCGACGAGTTCGATCAGCTGAGCGGGACGATCAACGAGATGCTGGACCAGATCCAGCTCCTGATCGAGGGCACGCGCGGCGCGTCCGATGCCGTGGCCCATGATCTGCGCACACCCTTGGCCGAGATGCGGGGGCGGCTCGAGGCCCTGCTGCGCAACCGCCCGCCCGCCGACGCGACCTTCGATGAGCTCGGCAAGACCATCGGCGATATCGACCGGCTCATCGCCGTGTTCAATGCGCTGCTGCGCCTGGCCGATATCCGCTCCGGCGTCCGGCGCTCGGGCTTCCGCGATGTCGAGCTCGACCGGATCCTCGCCGAGGTGGCGGAGTTCTACGAGCCCATGGCGGAGGAGAAGTCGATGGGGCTCGACCTCGGCGCCCTTCAGCCCACGGTTGTGAAGGGAGATCCGGATCTGCTGGCCCAGGCCATCGGCAATCTCCTCGACAATGCGATCAAGTATTCACCGACCGGCAGCAGGGTCTCACTCACCCTGACGCGGCTGCCCGAGCGCATGTTGCGGCTGGAACTGCGCGACCATGGCCCCGGCATTCCTCAAGGCGAGCGCGAGGTCGTCACGCGGCAGTTCTATCGCGGCAGCCAGAGCGATGTTCCGGGCACGGGCCTCGGCCTCAGCCTCGTGCTGGCGGTGGCCCATCTCCATGGCGGGCGTCTCGAACTCTCGGACAATAATCCCGGTCTCGTGGCGGCGCTGATCCTGCCGCTGCCCAATGGCGCGGGCGATTCGCGCAAGCCAACATTAGCGAAGCCTCTATAAACGATAACTGGTTCACGGCCGTCATCTCAGCGTGAATACAGGCGCTGTGCGGCGATCGTCTTTCCCCTCACGACGCCTCCGCATGGTACCGGGAAGTTGCGGGATTTGCTCCAGGCATCACCCCAAAGGATGTCAAGCGATCCTGCAGCTTCCCGGGCGCTCGACGGAGCCCCTTTTGCATAACCGTGGGGCCGTCGCTGGCGCGCGGCGCGAGCAACACGGTCGCCGGGGAGTCGCGGGACAAAGGTCAGAGGGAAACCTAGGGAGGCTGAAAGTCCCGTGGCTCCCCGGTGCCGTCTGGCAGGCGGTCTTTTCGTCCGCCAATGGCGGCTGGCTGACGGAGCATGTGCCGGCCGGGAGCATCATATTTCCGGCGTGCTAGACGAGTTCTCGGCCGCCAAGCCGAACACGCTATGCGGCTCGGCGAAGCCGGGAAGGGCGAAATCACCGATGGCGACGAGATCCTCGACGCAATGGCCGGCGAAATCCTCGGAAGCGACGATGCTCCGGCCGAGGCGGCTGGCGAGCTTCTCCAGCCGGGCCGCGAGATTGACCGCCGGGCCGATGCAGGTGAAGTCGAGCCGGCTGGCGCCGCCGATATTGCCGTAGAGCACCTCGCCCAGATGGAGCGCCAGACCGAACTTGACAGGCTCGGCGCCGGGATCACCCTTCGCGCGCCCGAGATCGGCGATTCTCTCGCCGGCCTCGCGGGCCGCGGTCAGCGCCCGGGCGCAGGTCGCGCCGGCCTGGTCGCCGCCGGCGGGAATGCCGAAGATCGCCAGCAGCCCATCGCCCATGAACTTCAGCACCTCGCCGCCTTGCGAGATTATGGCGGGCACCTGGCAGTCGAAATAGGCGTTCAGCAAGGCGATCAGGCTTTCGGGCGCCATGCGATCCGCCCGCGCGGTGAAGCCCCGCATGTCGGAGAGCCAGATGGCGGCCTGGATCCGCTCGGTATCGCCGCGATGGATCTTGCCGGCGAGGATACGCTCCCCCGCGTGATGGCCGACATAGGTGTCGAGGAGATTGGCGGCGATGCGGTGCAGCGCGCGCACCTCCGCGACCCGGGCCAGGGGTGCCACGATGGTCTCGATGGCGGCGATATCATCATTCGTGAATCCGCCGGCTCGTCGCGTGGTCCAGGTCGCGCCATGGACGGCGCCGTCGGTGAAGAACAGCGGGGTGGCGACATAATCCGTCATCCCCTCGGCGCGGAACTTGGTGAGGATCGAGAAATCCATGGGGCATTGCGGATCGGCGAGATGGCGCCGGAGCGCCTGTCGCGTGTCGTAGACCCGGGCGATGGGGCTCTCGAGATATTGCGCGGAGAGCACGAACTCGGCCGGCGCCAGATTGGTCTGGACCTCCGCGCCGGGCTGCCAGACGAAGCTTCGCCCCAGCAACTGGGGATGCAGGGTGCGGACGAAGACGCCGACCCGGGCCAGCGGCAGGCCGCCCGCGACCAGCCGCTCGCAGAGCTGTCCCAGAACCGCCGCGGAGTCCATGGCCGATCGCGCCCCGTCGATCAGCCAGCCCGCCACTGCCCGCGCCTTAGTCTCATCCATTGCCGCTTCCCCTCCTATGCCGATCGACTCGCCGCCTCGTCGTTCGGCCCCTAGTCGCTCCACCCTGGCCTTTTCGACAGGCCGGCATGAAATTGGCACCCGTCGTTCACGGAAACGTGAGGTCATTGACAGGGAAGCCGCCCGTCGCTCCACGATCTGTATGAGGGGTAGGCGTCGACTCCCATCTCTTTCCCCCTCGCCCCCCCGAAGGGGGGAGAGGGGGAAGACACTGCAAGGGGACTCACGCCCCCGCGTGGCGCGCCACGTAATCCTGTTGGTCGATCTCGATGATGGTCGGCACTTTGCGGGCGCGGGCGGCGTGGAGGAGGGCGGGCAGCTCGGCGGGGTCGCCGAGCTTCACGGCCTCGCAGCCGAAGGCCTTGGCCAGAAGTTGGAAATCGGGGGTGAAGATGTCGACGCCGATGGGCTGGATCTGCTTGGAGATCATGTAGGACTTGATCTCGCCATAGCCCTGGTTGTTCCAGAGCAGCACGATCACCGGCGCCCCGATTTCCTTGGCCGCGCCCAGCTCCTGCAGCGTGAACTGGAAGCCGCCGTCGCCCGCCACGCAGACAACGGGGCGATCCCATGCGGCGAGTTGGGCGCCGATAGCGGCGGGCAGCGCATAGCCCAGCGTCCCATAGCCCGTGGCGGAGCAGAACCAGGACCGCGGCCGCGGGGCGGCGAAATAGATGCAGCCCGCATAGACCGGCTCGGTGGAATCGCCGACGATGACGGCATCGGGCATGGTCTCGCGGACCTGCTCCAGCAGATGGAGGCAGGCGCGATAGGAGGGGCTCAGACCCTTCAGCACGCCGTCGCGCGCCGACCCCGCCCGCGCCGCGCCGCCACGCTGTCTCTCCTCGATCAGGGGCAGCAGGGCCGTCAGCCCCTCGCTCGCATCGGCGATGATGGGAAGATCCGTCGGCTGGCCGCGCAGGAGCTGCTGCGCGTCGATGTCGATGCGGATGCTCTGGCCGCGGAATTTGGCGCGCCCGGCCTCGTAGAAATCGTAGTCCGTCGGGCCGAATTCTGTGCCCACGGCCAGCGCCACATCGGCGGCCTCGATCAGCGCCATCACCGGCGCCATGGAGGGGCTGCAGGGAACGGCCAGCGGATGGTCCGGCGGCAGCAGGCCGCGGCCGTTGACGGTCATGACCGCCGGCGCGTCGAGCTTCTCCGCCAGGCTGCGGGCGAAGGGATCGCAATCGGCGGCCCCGCCGCCCAGCAGCAGCAGCGGCGCCTTGGCCGCATTCAGGATCCGCGCTGCCTCGCCGATGGCGGTCGCCGAGGGTCCTGGCGGCACGGGCAGGGCGGCGCGGGCCGGCGCGGGGAGATGCTCGGCCGAGGCGGTGATGACATCCAGCGGCAGCTCGATATGGACCGGCCGCGGCCTGGCGCCGGAGAAGAGCGCGAAGGCGCGGGCGACCACCTTGGCCAGCTCCTCCGGCCGCGTGACCGTGTGGCTGAAGCCGGCGACCTGGCGGATGAGCTGGCGCTGGTCCTGCAGCTCATGCAGCCAGCCTTCGCCAGAGCCGATTTGCCCCAAGGCATTGACCGAGGAGATGACGAGCATGGGCACGGAATCCCCATAGGCCTGGGCCATGGCGGTGGCGATATTGGTCATGCCCGGGCC
>DATHQQ010000811.1:0-10319 GCA_035482595.1 Verrucomicrobiia bacterium | reverse complement strand
GGATAGCGGGTCCCCGGCGTTTGGGAAGCGCGACGTTGGACATCGCCATGCCCGACTTTGGTGGTGGGCCGCCTACCCCATCGCCGGATCCCCAGCGATCTCCGCCGCCAGCCAGTCGCGGAAGCGCGCGATACGGGCGTCGGCGCGTTGTTCGCGGCGGCAGACGAGGTACCAGCGGCCGGGCTGGCGGATTTCCACGGCGAAGGGTTTTATCAGCCGTCCGGCCTTGAGGTCGGAGGCGACCATGAAATGCGGCACCATGGCGATTCCCTGCCCCTCGATGGCCGCCTCCAGCGCCAGGAGATAGCTGTCGAAGCGGGGCTGGGCGCGGCCGGCGAGCTGGGGGACCTCGGCAGCCTCGAGCCAGGCATGCCAATCGTCCTCCGCCGTGTAGAGCTGCAGAAGT
The DNA here is from genome assembly GCA_035482595.1 of Verrucomicrobiia bacterium. Classification (GTDB taxonomy): domain Bacteria; phylum Pseudomonadota; class Alphaproteobacteria; order Dongiales; family Dongiaceae; genus DASXQK01. The sequence goes on along the minus strand of DATHQQ010000811.1, from coordinate 9,913 downwards.
GTGTGGTTCACCAGCTCGGCGGGTTGGCGAAGGCCCGTGCCGCCCTGCGCCAAGGCCGGGCTGCAGACGGGAAAGAGCCGGGCGTCGAAGAGATGGGCGTAATGGAGGTTCGGCCTGTCCGGGTTCTTCGTGCAGATGATGCCGAGATCGCCCGTCGCCGGATCGAATTCCCAATCGAGCTGATTGGTGCTCATGCGCACCAATATCTCCGGTGCCGCCGCCTGGAAGCGGTGGAGCCGCGGGATCAGCCATTTGACCGCCACGGTGACATAGACCTGGATCATCAGCTCGCCGGCCAGCGCCTGGCGGCTCACCAGCCCGGTGCCCTGGGCGATCCGGTCGAAGGCGTCGCGCAGGAAGGGGTAATAGGCGGCCCCCGCCTCGGTCAGCTCGACCCGGCGGGATTTGCGCCGGAAAAGCGCCGTGCCCAGCCGCCGCTCGAGACCGGCGATCTGGTGGCTGACCGCCGATTGGGTGATGGCCAGCTCCTCCGCCGCGGCGCGGAAGCTGCCATGGCGGGCCGCCGCCTCGAAGGCCCGGAGCGAGGCCAGCGGCGGCAGAGCGCGGGCACCCATGCCCGGAGCCGGCAAGACGAGGTTCATGCCTCTTTATACATGAATTCAATTCATCGATCGATGAATTATCATCGCTTGTGACCCAAGGCTAGCGCGAAGAAGATCCGCCCAATCAGGATTTTCCGGGAGGGGCGTACACATGAGCGAGGTTAAAGCCGATGCCGGCCGCCGTGGCGGCCGCGAGGCACGCCGGGCCCAGCGGGCCGCCCCCTTGGCCCTCAATCAACGCCCGGTCTGGCCGGGGCTCGAAGGCGGCCGCTTCAAGCCCCTCAGCGACGAGGATGTGCTGAGGATCCACCACGCCGCCCTCGACGTGCTGGAGCAGATCGGCCTCGCCGATGCCATCCCCTCCTGCATCGAGGTCTGCACTGCGGCCGGCGCGATCATGAACGACAGGGGCCGGCTGCTCTTTCCCCGCGCGGTGGTGGAGGACACCCTGGCCAAGGCCGCGCGGCGCTTCCCGCTTCACGGCCAGGATCCGCAGCATGATCTGGAGCCCTGGGGCAAGCGGGTCTATTTCGGCACCGCCGGAGCGGCGGTGAACATCGTCGATCCCGTCAGCGGGGCCTATCGGGAATCGACGGTCAGGGATGCCTATGACATCGCCCGCATCGTCGACCAGATGGAGCATATCCATTTCTACCAGCGCTCCGTCGTCTGCCGCGACATCCCCGATCCCGCGGATATGGATTTCAACACCTGCTACGCCAGCGTCATGGGCACCACCAAGCATGTCGGCACGAGCTGGGTGGCGCCGGAGCAATGCGAGGCCTCGCTGGAGATGCTGCATATGATCTCCGGCGGCGAGGACAAATGGCGGGCGCGGCCCTTCGTCAGCCAGTCCAACTGCTTCGTCGTGCCGCCGCTGAAATTCGCCACCGACGCCTGCCGCTGCCTGGAGGTGGCCGTGCGCGGCGGCATGCCGGTGCTGCTGCTCTCCGCGGGTCAGGCCGGTGCCACGGCGCCCGCCTCCCTCGCAGGGGCCATCGTGCAGGAAGTGGCCGAGGTGCTGGCCGGCCTCGTCTATGTCAATGCCATCAAGCCCGGCGCCGTCGCCATCTTCGGCACCTGGCCCTTCGTCTCGGATCTGCGCACCGGCGCCATGTCGGGCGGCAGCCCGGAGCAGGCGCTGCTCTCGGCGGCCTGCGGGCAGATGGCGCATTTCTACGACCTCACCGGCGGCACCGCCTCGGGCATGTCGGATTCCAAGATCCCCGACGCCCAGGCCGGGATGGAGAAGGGCATCAACCACGCTCTGGTCGGCAATGCCGGCGCGAATCTGATCTACGAATCCGCCGGCATGCATGCGAGCCTCCTGGGCTTCTGCCTGGAGAGCCTGGTCCTCGACAACGACATCATCGGCGCCGTCCAGCGCACCATCCGCGGCATCGAGGTGAATGAGGAATCCATCGCGGTGGAGACCATCCGGGAAGTCTGCCTCAACGGGCCGGGCCACTATCTCGGCTCAGACCAGACGCTGAAGCGCATGCAGACCGAATATGTCTATCCCGTGGTCGGCGACCGGCGCAGCCCCAACGACTGGACGGAGCGCGGCGCCACCAACGTCGTCGACCGCGCCATGCAGAAGACCAAGGAGATCCTGCAGAAGCATTATCCGCAGCATGTCTCCCGGGAAGTGGACGACGCGGTGCGCGCCCGCTTCAAGGTCTTCCTGCCGCGCGAGGCGATGCAGGCGTAACGACTTTATTTTTGCCGTCATTCCCGCGAAAGCGGGAATCCAGGGCAAGAGACGGAGCTTGGGGCCCTGGATTCCCGCTTTCGCGGGAATGACGGGGTGAGAGAAGCAACGAACGAAGAATGACGGGGAAACTCACATGACGGACCACGCCCGGGTGGTGATCATCGGCGGCGGCGCCGTGGGCTGCAGCGCGCTCTATCATCTCGCGAAGCTCGGCTGGACCGATTGCCTGCTGCTGGAGCGCGACGAGCTCACCTCGGGCTCCACCTGGCATGCGGCGGGGAACTGCCCGAATTTCTCGACCAGCTGGAACGTCATCAAGCTGCAGCGCCACTCGACGAAGCTCTATGCGCGGCTCGGCGAGGAGACGGGCTATCCCATCAACTATCACATCACCGGCTCATTGCGCCTGGCTCACACGCGCGACCGGATGGACGAGTACAGGCATGTGGCAAGCATGGCCCAGGCCCAGGGCATCGCGTTCGAGCTGCTGAGCCCCGCCGAGGCCAAGTCGCGCCATCCCTTCCTGGAGCTACACGACCTCCAGGGCGCGCTCTGGGATCCCTATGACGGCGATATCGATCCCAGCCAGCTCACCCAAGCCTATGCCAAGGGCGCCAAGGATCTCGGCTGCCGCATCCAGCGCTTCACGCGCGTGACGGCCCTGGCGCAGAAGCCCGACGGGGGCTGGCGCATCACCACCGACAAGGGCGAGGTCGAGGCGGAGGTCGTGGTCAATGCCGCCGGATATCGCGCCGGCGAGATCATGGCCATGGTCGGGCAATATCTCCCCATCGTCTCCCTCGAGCATCAATATCTCCTGACGGAATCGATCCCCGAGCTGACGGCGCGCAAGACGCCGCTGCCGCTGCTCCGCGATCCCGATGTCAGCTATTACCTCCGCCAGGAGCGCGATGCGCTGCTCCTCGGACCCTATGAGAAGGAAAAGGCCGTCGCTCAATGGGCCGATGCGGTGCCGGAGAATTTCGCCTATCAGCTCTTCCCCGATTCCCTCGACCGGCTGGAATCCTATATCGAGGATGCCATCGGCCGTGTGCCGATCCTGGGCAAGGTCGGCATGCAGAAGGTGATCAACGGGCCGATCCCCTATTCCCCCGACGGCAATCCCTATATCGGCCCGGCCCATGGGCTGCGCAACTTCTACCATTGCTGCTGCTTCAGCTTCGGCATCGCCCAATCCGGCGGCGCCGGCAAGACCGTCGCCGAATGGATCGCCCATGGCGAGCCGGAATGGGATTTCTGGACCCTCGACCCGCGGCGCTACACCGACTACGCGACCAAGACCTATGTCGTCGCCAAGGCGCTGGAGCTCTATCAGAACGAATATGCCATCGCCTTCCCCTGCAACGAATGGCCCGCCGGCCGCCCGGCCAAGACCACCGCGCTCTACGACAGGCTGAAGAGCAAGGGCGCCATGTTCTGCGCCCGCGGCGGCTGGGAGCGCGCGACCTGGTTCCCGCGCCCCCAGGACAAGCCCGAGCAGCAGCCCAGCTTCCGGCGCACCAATTTCCACGACGCCGTGGCCGAGGAATGCAAGGCCGTGCGCGAGCAGGTGGGCATTCTCGATCTCGGCGGCTTCACCAAGCTGGTGATCGACGGGCGCGGTGCGGCCGCCTGGCTGGACCGGCTGATCTGCGGGCGCCTGCCGAAGCAGAACCGGATCACCCTCTCCTACATGCTGAACGACCGCGGCGGCATCGTCAGTGAATTCACCATCACCCGCCTCGGCGAGAACCGCTTCTATCTCATCAGCGCCGCGGCGGCAGAATGGCACGACCTCGATTGGCTGGAGCGCCACAAGCCTGAGGACGGCTCGGTCACCATCGCCAATCTCTCGGCGCGGCTCGCCTCCCTCGTCCTCGCCGGGCCGAAGGCCCGCGAGGTGCTGGCCCAAGTGACCGATTCCGATCTCTCCAACAAGGCCTTCCCCTGGCTCTCGGCACGGGAGATCGAGATCGGCTTCGCCCGGATGCTGGCGCTGCGCGTCAATTACGTCGGCGAGCTGGGCTGGGAGCTGCATGTGCCCATGGAGAGCCTGGTGCCGGTCTATGAGGCGCTCTGGGCCGCGGGTGCCCCGCATGGCATCCGCGACTTCGGCATGTATGCGATGGATTCGCTGCGGCTGGAGAAATGCTACCGCGGCTGGAAGAGCGACATGACCCATGAATACACGCCGCTGATGGCGAGCCTCGACCGCTTCGTCGATTTCCAGAAGCCGGAATTCAAGGGCATGGCGGCCTTGGCCGAGGAGTCCCGCCGGGGCCCGAAGGAGCGGCTGGTGCCGCTGGTCCTCGACGAGGCCGGCGACGCCGATGCGCCGTCTTGCGCCGCCGTTTGGCAGAACGGCACGCGGGTCGGCCTCGTCACCACCGCCGGCTACGGCCATGCCATCGGGCGCAGCATCGCGCTGGCCTATGTCCGCAGCGATCTGGCCGCCCCCGACACGCGGCTGGAGATCGAGATCCTCGGCGAACGCCGCGCGGCGGTGGTGGCGCGGGAGCCGATCTACGATCCGGAGAATGCAAGGCTGCGGATGTAAAGCCCCTCACCCTCCCCATCGCTGTCGCGATGGGTCCCCTCCCTCTCCCGCTGCGCGGGCGAGGGTCTTCTTTCTTCCCCCTCGCCCCCCGAAGGGGGGAGAGGGCCGGGGTGAGGGGGTGAAAGCGAAGAAAGAAGCCAACGATGCCCAAACACCCCAACATCCTCTTCGTCATGGCCGACCAGATGGCCCCGGCCTTCCTGCCCATCCACGGCCATAGGCTGGTCAAGGCGCCGAACATCGAGGCGCTGGCCGATCGCGGCACGGTTTTCGATTCCGCCTATTGCGCCAGCCCGCTCTGCGCGCCCTCGCGGTTTTCCATGATGGCGGGGCGGCGGCCGGCAGGCATCGGGGCCTTCGACAATGCCGCGGATTTCGCCGCCGACATTCCGACCTTCGCCCACTACCTGCGCCAGGCCGGCTATCGCACGGCCCTCTCCGGCAAGATGCATTTCTGCGGCCCCGACCAGCTCCACGGCTTCGAGGAGCGGCTGACGACGGATATCTATCCCGCGGATTTCGGCTGGACGCCGGATTGGGAGCAGCCGGAGATCCGGCCGAGCTGGTACCACAACATGCTCTCGGTGACGCAAGCGGGGCCCTGCCGGCGCTCCAACCAGCTCGATTTCGACGAGGAGGTGGTCTACGCCGCGCGGCGCTGGCTCTTCGACCAGGCGCGGGGCACCGACGACCGGCCCTTCTGCCTCGTCGTCTCCATGACCCATCCTCACGACCCCTATGCGATCCTGCCGGAATATTGGAACCGCTACCGCGAGGACGAGATCGATCTGCCGAAGCTGGCGACCTCGCCGAATCAAGACGACCCCCATTGGCAGCGCCTGCGCCGCGTCTCGGACATGGACAGCTACGACATCACCGAAGCCCATATCCGCGCCGCGCGCCGGGCCTATTATGGTGCCATCTCCTATGTCGACGATCAGCTGGGCCAGCTGGTGAAGACGCTGGGCGATTGCGGGCTCGAGGGCGAGACCGTCACCCTCTTCACCGCCGATCATGGCGACATGCTGGGCGAGCGCGGGCTCTGGTACAAGATGAACTGGCATGAGAACGCCGCCCGCGTGCCCCTGATCATCGGCTTTCCCGGCGAGGGCCGGCCGCGCCGCGTGGCGCAATCGGTCTCCACCATCGACCTGCTGCCGACGCTGGCGGAGATCGCCGGCGATGGCGCGGCCCCCGACTACGCCGCTCCGGTGGACGGACGAAGCCTGCTGCCCCATATCGCCGGCAGCGGCGGCCATGACGAGGTGCTGGGGGAATATTTCGGCGAGGGCGCCATCGCCCCGCTGCTGATGATCCGCCGCGGCAGCTACAAATACATCCGCAGCCGGCCAGATCCCGAGCAGCTCTACGATCTCGCGGCCGATCCCCTGGAGCGGGTCGATCTCGCTGGGGATGCCGCCCACGCCCAGCGGCTCGCCGATTTCCGCGCCGAGGCGCTGCACCGCTGGGACGAGGACGCGCTCCGCGCGCAGGTGATCGCCAGCCAGCGCCGCCGCCATCTGGTGGCCGCGTCCCTGCTGCGCGGCAAGCACAGCGCCTGGGACCATCAGCCCCGGACTGACGCCTCGCGCAGCTATATGCGCAATAATATCGAGCTCGACGATCTGGAGTACCGCTCGCGCTTCCCCCATGTCGGCGCGCCGCCGAAGAATTGAGACATTATTGAGGCTCGCCTGAGGGCGGGACACGCAAACGACGCCCCCCATGCGTCATGGCCAGGCTTGCCCCACGGCGGTCCCGTTCCGGCCAGCAAGCCTCGCCCTTTATGCCGTCATGGTCGGCGAAGGCCGACCATCCACGAGTTTGCAAGCCGAGAGTTCGCTGTATCGCGCCCTTTTTCGGCGATTATTCGCCGCGTACTCCGCTTGAGGGAAGTCGACGAAAGGGTTCCAAAATGCGCTGCTTGTGGCGTGCAAACTCGTGGATGGTCGGCCTGCGCCGACCATGACGGTTGAGGGAGCGGGGCTTGCCGATGACGTCAGGTTCTACCGCTCTTCGTCAATCATGCGGTAATCATTTGCCACCAATACTAGGCGCAACGAGACCCGATGGGACAACCGGGGGGAGCGCGCCATGAGAGCCGACCGCAAATGGGTGGAGAGGAATCTCGGCTTCGATCCGATTGCGAAGCCGCCGCCTCTTGCAACTTTTGCTTTCAAGCCGGCGGCGAAAGCGGCGACCTCCGAAGATTTCCAGCGCGAGATCATCGACTTCGATTCCGAATCCACGGAAGGCCTGCAGTTCCTGGCCTTCACCACCGCCACCGGGCTGTCGCGCTATGTCGATGTGCCCTGGCCGAAAAAGCTGGCGCCCAAGACGGGGCCGAAGCCGCGCCGCGCCGGCAGCAGCGCGCTGCCGCGCGCCGATGTGCTCCTGGTCACATGGACCGTGGACGAAGGCCATGCGCTGAGCCGAGTGCTCACCCCCGGCAAGGATTCCCGCAACGACTACCTCTCCTACACCCATAATTTCGCGGCCCTCGCCAAGAAGATGCGCCCGGGCTGCCCAGCGCTCCAGGCGAAGCGTCTGGGCGCCTATTGGACGACGAGCATCGGGGGAAAATCGGTCGTCGTCTTCAAGTCGGACTCCCATATGTCGCAGGACGGTCCGCAGCTGCCGAACATCGACCTGTGGCGCCAGATGATCCAGGAAGTGCAGCCCCGGCTCGTGATCACGACCGGGACGGCCGGCGGCATCGGCACCCAGTTCGAGGTGGGCGACGTGATCGTGAGCCCCATCGTCCGGTTCGACTGCACCGCGAAATTCAAGAGCAAGCCCTTCGCGCAGCTGCACTACGCGAGCACCGCGGCGAAGACGACGCATTTCGCCACGGCGCGCTCCCTCTTCAAGGTGAACGCGCCGCAGCTGCCGAAAGACAACACGCGCCTGCCCAAGATCGTCCGGGTGGGTACGACGGCGCTAAGCTCCTCCGTCGTTACCACCGACTTCTTCGGCTTCGACACCTCGGACAACCACTACAAGCTGAAGGGCCTGGGCGACGTGTCGGAGATGGGCGATGCCGTGCTCGGGCTGGTGGCGAAGGATATGGGGGCGAGCGCGCCGCGCTGGCTCGCCATCCGGAACGTCTCCGACCCGCAGATCAAGGCCGATGGCCTGACCATCCGTCAGCAGGCGGCGATCGCCGCCCAGATCTACAAGGGCTTCGGCCGCTGGAGCTCCGTCTGCAGCGCGATCACCTGCTGGGCCAGCATCGCGGCGGAATAGCCGGGCCCGGCCGGGGGACGCAGAAGAGTCACTGTCATGGGGAGGCTATCATGAACATCATTCACGCCGCCCAAGCCGGCCAGGGCGGGCCCGTCAGCATCGCGTGCATCAACAAGGCGACGGTCGACCTCGGCGTGCCCTTCGCCAAGCTCACCGCCACGCTGCAGAAATGCTTCAACCAGCATTTCCTTCCGGTCTGGGGCTATCCTGTCACGCTCTACAACACCAAGACGGCCAAGCCAACGGATTGGCAGTTCATCTATTTCGACGATGCCGATACCGCCGGCGCCCTCGGCTATCACGACCTGACCACAAAGGGCCAGCCGCTCACGAAGGTCTTCGTCAAGACCACGCTCGCGGACAAGCAGCTCGTCAGCGTCACCGCCTGCCACGAATTGTTCGAGATGGTCATCGATCCGATCGCCAATCTCTGGGCGGAAGCCGGCGACGGCACGGAATACGCCTATGAGATGTGCGACGCCGTCGAGGAGGACACCTTCCTGGTCGACGGGATCGAGATGTCCAATTTCCTGCATCCGGCCTGGTTCGAGCCCTTCAAGCACCCGCCCGGCACGAAATTCGATCACCTCGGCCTGCTCAAGAAGCCCTTCACCCTCCGGAAAGGCGGCTATCTCATCGTCAAGAAGAAGGGCGTGGTCAGTCAGGAATTCGGCTCCGAGGCGAAGGCCATGCGCTTTGCGCGGGAGGATCGGCGCGGTCATCGCACCGAGTACCGCATCGCCAGGGACCGTCGCGCCGAAAAGGCCGAAAAAGCGAAGAAGCGATAGCGCGCCCCGCCCGCGGCCGCCCGCTCTCTCCCTTCCCCTGGCCCCCCGAAGGGGGGCCAGAGCAAGATCGGGTCAGCTTGAATCAAGCTGACCCGATCTTGCTCTGCTTAAATGAATAGAGCCTGGTCGTCTCACGCCGTTTCGGCTTGAGACGACCAGGCTCTAGGGTGCGGGGGTGTATTGAACGCATCCATACCGGCTGCAGCCTGCGAGCTTCTGGCCTAAACTGTCCGGCATGTTGCCGGTCCGAACCGCCGCTGGCCCCCTCACCCCGGCCCTCTCCCCCCTTCGGGGCGCGAGGGGGAAGCAGGGGCGATGGAGCTGATCGAAAACACGATCACCGTGGGCGGCGTGACCCGGTCCTCGCGGGCCTATGGCGACGACTATCTCACGGAGCTGCGCCGGGTGCTGCGCCAGCATGTGAAGCCGGTGACGCGGGCCTTTCTGGAATGGGGTGCGGGCAACACCACGCTCGCCATTCATCAGCTGCGCGAGACGCTGGCGATCGACGATTTCTACTCCATCGACGACAGCCAGGCCTATCTGGACGAGCTCGCGGCCCAGCTGCCGCCCTGGACCGGCTTTCATCCCGTCTGCTTCGATCTCACGGGCCCCAAGCTCAGCGACCGCGATCCGGAGCTGACCTACTCGACCTGGCCGCTCAGCCTCGGGCGAAGCTTCGACTTCATCTTCATCGACGGCCGCCGCCGGCTGGAATGCGCCTTCATCGCCTCGCTGATGTGCCATCCGGAGACGATCGTCCTGCTGCATGACTACCGCCGCGCCCGCTATCAGCCGGTGAAGGCGCTGTTCGAGATCGTCGAGGACGGCACCCAATTCAGGGTGATGCGGCCCCGCCGGTAGCGGTGTCGGGCGGCAGCGCCGCGAGCCTTTCGGCGAGCCAGGCCAGGACCGGTGCGCTGGCCCTGAGACGCGCCAGCCGATTCAGGAACGACCGGTGATGGGCCCGTTCCGTGAGCCAGTGATAATGGACCAGGATCGGATCGGCGGCGGCCCAGGCCGGGATGCCGTCACCCTCGGGCTC
>DATHQQ010000810.1:0-12395 GCA_035482595.1 Verrucomicrobiia bacterium | reverse complement strand
CAACGGAGGGGTTCGGCCAGACCCGGCCCAGCCCCCGCCTTGCCAGCGACAAGGCGGCGCGCATATGGCCGAGATCGGCTTCAGTCGTTGTCACTGCCGCCGAGCTTGCCGACAAAGGTTTCGAAATCCTTCGCCTCGCGGAAATTGCGATAGACCGAGGCAAAGCGCACATAGGCGACTTTGTCGAGGCCGTGCAGGGCGTCCATCACCATTTCCCCGATGACGGAGGTGGGGATCTCGCTCTCGCCCGAGCTTTCCAGCCGGCGCACGATGCCGTTGACGACGCGCTCGAGCCGGTCGGAATCGACGGGGCGCTTGCGCAGCGAGATCTGCATCGAGCGCATCAGCTTGTCGCGGTCGAAGGGTTCGCGCTGGCCGGTCGTCTTGACGACGGTGAGCTCGCGCAGCTGGACCCGCTCGAAGGTGGTGAAGCGGGCGCCGCAATTGGGGCATTGGCGCCGGCGCCGGATCGCGGCGTTGTCGTCCGTCGGCCGGGAATCCTTTACCTGGGTATCTTCATTGCCGCAGAACGGACAGCGCATGGTCAGCCCCCCTCCCCCGAGGGCCGGTCGTCCCTATTTCGGACCGTCATAGATCGGAAACTGACGGCAGAGCGCCGCCACCTCTGCGCGGACCTCGCGCTCGACACCGGAATTGTCGGTGGAATTACTTTTGGCCAGGCCGTCCAGCACGCGCTGGATGAGCTGCCCGACCTTGCGGAACTCGGCGGTGCCGAAGCCACGGGTCGTGGCCGCGGGGGTGCCAAGGCGCACGCCCGAGGTGATCGCCGGCTTTTCCGGATCGAAGGGTATGCCGTTCTTGTTGCAAGTGATGCCCGCCTCTTCGAGGCTGTGCTCGGAGCCCTTGCCGGTCAGCTTCTTCGGCCTGAGATCCACCAGCATTAGATGATTGTCCGTGCCTCCGGTGGTGATGGCGAAGCCGCCGGCCACCAGCGTCTCGGCCAGGACCTTGGCATTCTCCACCACGGCGGCCGAATAGCGCTTGAACTCGGGTTGGAGCGCCTCGCCAAAGGCCACGGCCTTGGCGGCGATGACATGCATCAGCGGGCCGCCCTGCAGCCCGGGGAAGACCGAGGAATTGATCTTCTTGCCGATGTCCTCGTCCATGGCCAGGACCATGCCGCCGCGGGGCCCGCGCAGCGTCTTATGGGTCGTGGTCGTCACCACATGGGCATGGGGCAGCGGGCTCGGATGGACGCCGCCCGCCACCAGCCCGGCGAAATGGGCCATGTCGACCATGAAATAGGCCCCGACGGAATCGGCGATCTGGCGGAAACGCTCGAAATCCCAGAAGCGCGGATAGGCCGAGCCGCCCGCCAGGATGAGCTTAGGCTTATGCTCCTTGGCCAGGCGCTCGACCTCGTCCATGTCGATGCGCTGATCCTCGCGCCGGACGCTATAGGGCACGACCTTGAACCATTTACCCGATTGGTTGACGGGGGAGCCATGGGTCAGATGCCCGCCCGCGGCGAGGTTCAGCCCCATGAAGGTGTCGCCGGGCTGCAGCAGCGCGAAGAAGACCGCCTGATTGGCCTGGGCGCCGGAATGGGGCTGCACATTGGCGAAATTGCAGGCGAAGAGCTTCTTGGCGCGCTCGATCGCCAGGGCCTCGGCGACATCGACGAACTCGCAGCCGCCGTAGTAGCGCCGTCCCGGATAGCCCTCGGCATATTTGTTGGTCAGCACCGAGCCCTGGGCCTCGAGCACCGAGCGCGAGACGATGTTCTCCGAGGCGATCAGCTCGATCTGGTCCTGCTGCCGGTGGAGCTCCTCCCCGATGGCCTTGAAGACCTCCGGATCGTGCTCGGCGAGATGGCCAGAGAAGAAACCGGGCATGGCACCCGTGCCGATCGAGGTCGAATTCATCGCTTTGGCTCTTTCCTGGTCATGGGGTGGTGGCACCGGGTCGGCCATGGCAGCTGAAGGTGAGCAAGCCTCAAACCTACCATATGTCGCCCTGTGGCAACAACCCACCACAAGCCATGGAAGTTACGATATATCTAGTCCCGCAGCGCCACAAAATGAAACGGGCCCGGCACCATGGGTGCCGGGCCCGCCAGTCGCAGATAAGGCCGGGTTCTTACATGCCGGCTTCGCTGTACTTGCCGTCCTTGAAGACGTACCAGACATAGGTCGAGGAGGTCAGGTCGCCCTTGGCGTCGAAGGCGATCTTGCCGATGATCGTCTCCCACGGCTGCGAGCGAAGGGTCGCGGCAACCTTCTCCGGATCGGTCGTGCCGGCCTTGGCAACCGCCATGGCATAGGCCTGGATCGCGGCATAGGTGCTGAGGGTGTACCCCTCCGGCTCGAAGCCGTCCTTGCGGAACTCATCCACCACCGCCTTGGCCGAGGGCAGGTTGCGGGCCTCGGCAGCATTGGTGAACATCACGCCATTGGCGGCGTCGCCGGCAAGGGTGGCGAACTCCTGCGTGTTCAGCGAGTCACCCGAGAGGAGCTGAGCGGCCAGGCCCTGCTCGCGCGACTGCTTGACGATGAGGGCCGCTTCGGGGTGATAGCCGCCGAAGTAGATGACGTCGACATTCGCCGCCTTCAGCTTGCTGACCAGCGCCGAATAGTCCTTCTCGCCGGCGGTGATCTCGTCGTTGAGCACTTCCTTCATGCCCGCCTTGTTCAGCGCGGCGCGGGTCAGGTCAGCCAGACCCTTACCATAGGTCGACTTGTCGTCGATGATGGCGACGTTCTTGCCCTTGAAATGATCGGCAATCCAGGCGCCCGCGTAGGAGCCCTGCTGGTCGTCACGGCCGCAGGTGCGGAAGACGGTGTCCCAGCCCTTGGCCGCGGCATCGTCGGTGAGCTTCGGATTGGTCGAGGCCGGGGTCATCTGCAGGATGCCCTCGTCGTGATAGACCGAGGAGGCCGGGATCGAGGAGCCCGAGCAGAAATGGCCGGCGACGAAGACGACGCCCTTGGAGACGAAAACGTTGGCGACGGCGACCGCCTGCTTGGGATCGCACTGGTCGTCGCCGATGCTGAGGGCCAGGTTCTTGCCCGCGACGCCGCCCTTGGTGTTGATGTCGAGGACCGCCCGCTGGGCGCCGCGCTTCATCTGTTCGCCGAAGGCTGCATATTCGCCGGTCATCGGGCCGGCAGTGGCGATGTTGATATCGGCGGCCTTGGCGGCCGGAACGCTGAGCGCGGCGGCGAATGCCGCGGCAGCGATGACTGGAAGTGCAAATTTACGCATTCGTAGACTCCCTGTGGCTCCTAGTTGATTTTCATGCCGCCGGGCGGCGGCAATCCGTGATTCGATCTCGGCCCGTGATTTGATCTCTCGCCGGGCCTCGATCTGGATGGCTTATTCTAGCACGGGACCCTAACGGCACAATAGCTGACTTGCCGCTCAAAGCCCTTTACTTACCTCCTTGTGCTTGCGGTATTTTATCCTTCCAAGCAAAAGGTCCGCGGCGCTCGTAAAGCCAGGGATACTGAGACACCAATTTGCGGACTCGGGTGAGGCGGAAGGCCAGCAGGCCGAAGGCGATGATGACCGCCGCCTCGAAGAGATAGGCGAGGATCGCAACCCCCAGGGGCGCATTGGCCTTGGGGAAGAAACTGTCGACGAAGAATGGGCCGCCGAACAAGGCGAAGCCCAGATACTGGTTGCCGATGGCCAGCAGCGCGCCATAGGGCAGGATCTGCCACCAGGGGCGCCAGGTCTCCCCCAGGGCCTGGCCCATGAGGAAGCCGCCGCCGCCGAACATGATGATGGTGAGCAACAGGACCGAGATCGACATCGCCGTTTCCTCCGGACCTAACCGTGTCCGCCTTCGAGATAGGCGGCCCTCACCTCGGGATTGGCCAGCAGTTCTTTGCCGCTGCCCGAGAGCGCGATCTGGCCGTTGACCATGACATAGCCGCGATGGGCGAGGCGGAGCGCATGGAATGCGTTCTGCTCGACAAGGAACACCGTCACCCCCTGCTGCTGGTTGATCTCGCGGATCACGGCGAAGATCTGCTTGACGATCAGGGGCGCCAGACCGAGGGAGGGCTCGTCGAGCAGGAGCAGCCGCGGCCGGCTCATGAGGGCGCGCGCGATCGCCAGCATCTGCTGCTCGCCGCCCGAGAGCGTGCCGCCGCGCTGGGCCTGGCGTTGTCGCAGGATCGGAAACAGGGTCATGACCCGTTCCAGATCGGCGTCGAAATGCGCAGGGTCGGCCGTCACCGCCCCCATCTGAAGATTCTCGATCACGCTCATGCGCGGGAAGATGCGCCGCCCTTCCGGCGACTGGGCGATCCCCTTGCGCATGATCTCAAAGGTGGGCAGGCGCGTGATGTCGGTGCCGTCGAAGCGGACACTGCCCATGCGCGCCTGGGGCGTGCCGCAGATGGTCATCAGCAGAGTGGATTTGCCGGCGCCGTTGGCGCCGATCAAGGTGACGATCTCGCCCTTGCGGATGGTGATGTCGACGCCGTGCAGCGCCTCGATATGACCATAGAAGGTATGGACGCCGGAGATCTCGAGAAGCTCGGCCATGGCTAGCTCGCGGCCCCCGTGGCTTCGGCGACGAGCCCCATCTCGTCCTCCCCCTCCTCCTCGCCGAGGTAGGCGCGGATGACGTTGGGATCGTTGCGGATCTGCTCCGGCGTGCCGTCGGCGATCTTGCGACCGTAGTCGAGGACGACGATGTGGTCGGAGATCTGCATCACCACAGACATGTCATGCTCGATGAGTAGGATGCCGATCTTCTGATCATCGCGGATCGACAGCAGCAGCTGGTTGAGCTCGGCCGATTCCCGCGCGTTCAGCCCGGCCGCCGGCTCGTCCAGGCAGAGCAGCACCGGATCGGTGCACATGGCGCGCGCGATCTCCAACCGCCGCTGCCCGCCATAGGGCAGATTGCCGGCGTCCCAATCCGCCATGGCGGTGAGGCCGACCTTGTCGAGCCACATCCGCGACTTTTCCACCGCGGCGCGTTCCGCGCGGCGATAGCCCGGCAGGCCGATCAGGCCGGCAAAGGTGAAGCCCGAGGCGCGCATCAGCTTGTTGTGCTGGGCCACGATCAGGTTCTCCAGCACCGACATGCCGGCGAAGAGGCGGATGTTCTGGAAGGTGCGAGCCACGCCGGCGTGCTGGCAGATGCGATAGCCGTCCATCTGCTCCAACAGGAAATGGCCGCGCGATCCGTTCAGGGAGAGCCGCCCCACCGTCGGCTTGTAGAATCCGGTCAGGCAGTTGAAGACCGTCGTCTTGCCGGCGCCGTTGGGGCCGATCACCCCGGTGATCTGGGCATTGGGGGCCGCGAAGGAGATGTCGTCGACGGCCACCAGGCCGCCGAAGCGCATGGTCAGATGCTCGACCGCGAGCAGAGGAGTAGCGCTCAGGGTTGGGGCGCTCACGATTTCGCCTTCCCGCGATTGAGGAAGATCGTCGGATCGCGGTGCGAGAGCAATCCACCCGGCCGCCAGATCATGATGAGGACCATGCCGATGCCGAAGACGAGCATGCGGTAGTCCTGCAGGTCGCGGAAGAATTCGGGCAGGCCGATGAGAACGATGGCCGCCAGCACCACGCCAATCTGGGTACCGAGCCCGCCCAGGACGACGATTGCCAGGATCACGGCCGATTCGATGAAGACGAAGCTCTCGGGGCTGACGAAGCCCTGGCGCGCGGCGAAGAAGGAGCCCGCCATGCCGGCGAACATGGCGCCGATGGCGAAGGCGGTCAGCTTCGTGTTGCGCGGGTTGATGCCGAGCGCCCGGCAGGCGGTCTCGTCCTCCCGCAGCGCTTCCCAGGCCCGGCTGATGGGCAGCCGCCGCAGGCGGAGCGTGAAGAGATTGGTGAAGAGCGCGAAGACCAGGATGACGAAATAGAGGAAGAATACCCGCTGGCTCGGCGTATAGGGGATATTGAAGAACTGGGCGAAAGTCTCCCGGCCCGGCGGGGCGCTGCGCTCGAACAGCAGGCCGAAGAGGCTGGGCCGCGGCACATCGTTGATGCCGTTGGGGCCGCCGGTGAACCACCACCAGTTGGTGAGGATGATGCGGATCATCTCGCCGAAACCGAGGGTCACGATGGCGAGATAGTCGCCGCGCAGCCGCAGCACCGGAAAGCCCAGCACGATGCCGAAGCTCGCCGCAAGCGCGCCGGCGATCGGGAGCGCGACCCAGAAGCTGAGATCGAAATGGGTCGCGAACATCGCATAGCTGTAGGCACCCACGGCATAGAAGGCGACATAGCCGAGGTCGAGCAGGCCGGCGAGACCGACCACGATGTTGAGGCCCCAGCCCAGCATGACGTAGGTCAGCACCAATGTGGCGACATCCACCAGGCGCCGGTCGGCGAAGGGCATGAAGGGAAAGCCGATGGCGAGCACGATCAGGATCAGGCCGAAGAGCTTGTTGTAACGCAGATAGAAGCCGATGAAACCGTGCTCGCGGGCGTCGGTCTTGGTGCGGCTGGTCTTGGCCTCGGGCTTGAGGATGAGAAAGAGCGAGCGGAGCGCCAGCGACAACGGCACCAGCATCACGCCCCAATTCACCACCCAGGATTCGAAGGGGAGCTGATCGCCCAGGGGCAACCCCTCCACCCTCGCCCATTCGAGCACGGCGAAAAGCACGATCATGGCGAGGCTGACGACCAGCGGTACCAGGGGCCGCCCCGCCTTCAGCATCTCCATCAGGAAATAGACGATCGCGACGCCGATGGAAGCGCAGAAGACCGCCCGATAGCGGGTGGCGACCTCGAGGCCGTTGACGGTGCTGACCGCCTCGATGCCGACCAGCAGGCTGGCCAGGACCAGAGTGACGAATCCGGCGACGAGGGCGCGCTTGGTGAATTCGCGATAGTCGACGACGGCGACTGCGCTGGCCATCGGCTAAACCTTCTCGAGATCCGGTCGGCCCAGCAGGCCGGTCGGTCGGAAGATCAGCACCGTCACCAGGATGCCGAAGGCCGCGACATCCTTGTAGTCGACCGAGAAATAGCCGGACCACATGACTTCGATCAGCCCGATCAGCAGCCCGCCCAGCATCGCCCCGGGCAGGGAGCCGATGCCGCCGAGGACCGCAGCGGTGAAGGCCTTGATGCCGACCAGAAAGCCGATGAAGAAATCGATCTGGCCGTAATAGAGCAGCACCATCATGCCGGCGACGGCAGCGAGCGCGGCGCCGATGACGAAGGTGAGCGAGATGGTGCGATCGACATTGACGCCGAGCAGCGCGGCCATGCGCCGGTCCTGCTCCGTCGCCCGCTGGGCGCGCCCCAGCGCCGTGCGGGTGATCAGAAGCGTGAATCCCACCATCAGCACGATGGTGAGAGCGACGATGCCGATCTGCAGGTAGCGGACCTCGACGTTGAATCCGTTCTGGCTCATCAGGCGGAAGCCGCCGCTCAGCAGATTGGGCATCGGCTTGTTGCGCGCGCCCTGGAGGAGTTGGACATAATTCTCCAGCAGGATCGACATGCCGATGGCGGAGATGAGCGGGGCCAGTCGGGTCGAGCCGCGCAGCGGCCGATAGGCCACGCGCTCCACGGTCCACCCGTAGACCGCGGTCACCACCACGGCGATGACCAGAACCAGCAGGAGGGAGAGAGGGACCCAGGTGACGCCGAGGACGCCGAGAACCAGGAAGGCGATCAGCGCGTTGAAGGCGCCGATCATGTAGATGTCGCCATGGGCGAAGTTGATCATGCCGATGATGCCGTAGACCATCGTATAGCCGATGGCGATGAGGCCATAGATGGAGCCGAGCGTGAGCCCGTTGATCAACTGCTGAATGAAGAGTGCCATCGTCCCCCTGTCATTGTCCTTCGGGCGCCGAGCGATCGAGCGATCGCGGCCGGGCGCAAAATAGAATTCTCCCGGCGCTCATCCCTCGCGCCGAGCCCGAATTCCCCGGATGTACCTGGCCGTTCGGCCCCGCCTGTCGCATCAGTACCGTTCGACGACTCAATTTCGCCGCCATTTCGTTAGCGCGACCCTAATTGAGCTATTAGCGCCCCGCAAGTCCCGCGAACATCCATGCCAACCCCCTGCCCCTCAAGGCCGTTCGTCGGCCGGCATCAACCGTAGGGTGCCGAAGATCCCGGCCGGCCGAAACACCAGAACCAGCGCCAGCACGCCAAAAACGACGATATCCCGCCACTCGAAGCCGATGACCGTACCCGCATAAGTTTCGATGCCCGCCAGGATGAATCCCCCGGCCAGCGCGCCGGGCACCGAGCCGATCCCGCCGAGCAGGGCGGCGGTCAGGGCCTTGATGGCGACGATGAAGCCCATGTGGAAGTCGACGGCGTTGTATTGCAGGGCTTCGAACAGGCCGGCCGCCCCGGTGAGCGCCCCGCTGAGCGCGAAGCTGAGGCCGATGGTGCCGCGGACATCGATGCCGACGAGGGCTGCCATCTTGGGATCCTGCGCGCAGGCGCGATAGCTGAGCCCGAGATTGGAGCGCCGCGCGACCCACCAGAGGAAGCCCGCGATGCAGGCCGTGCCGATGCCGACGAAGACATGCCCCTTGCGCAGATAGACGTCATAGCCGAGGCCCTCGACAATGCGCCAGGCGGAGTGCTGGTACTGCGGCATCCATCGCGTCTTCGGTCCCTGAAGGATCAGGACGGTATTGCTGATGAGGATGGCCAGAGCGATGGACGCGATGAGCGGGACCGTCGACGCACTCGCACGCAGGCGCGAGAAGACGAGATGGTTCGTCGTCCATCCGGCGAGCGCACCGGTTACGATGACATAGGCCGCCGTCGCCAGAATCGGCAGCAGCGTGAAGCTGCCGCCGAGATGGATCGTCACCGCATAGGCCAGATATGTCGCAAAGGCGCCGATCATATAGAGCTCGCCGAAGGCGAGATTGATGAAGCGGACGATGCCGTAGATCAGATTGAAGGCGACGGCGAGCAGCGCATAGAGGCAGCCGATGGTGATGCCGTTGATCGTCTGCTGCAGCAGATAGAGCAGCCGCGCGATCCATGTCGCAGCCGTGGCCGCCACCGGCGCCAGGCGCTGCGCGTTGTCGTGGGTGCGCAGCCAGAGCATCTTGTAGAGCTGCTGCACGTCGTAGCGGATCATCATCCCGTGGTTCTTGGTCTGCACCTCGTCGATCTGCCAGAGACCGTTGGTCTCGGAGATCGGCAGGAACCAGCAGATGATCCAATCCTCGGCATGATCGCCATCGCTGCGCTTCCAGGTGAGGCGCACCCCCAGGACCTTGTCGGGATTGCCCTGGACCTCGCTTAGAACGGGGCCGGGATGCTCGTCGAAGCCGGGGACCAGCTCCTGGCAGCGCGCGATCGCCGCCGGCACGTCCTGGGCAGCCCGGGCGGCAGGCGCCGTGGTCAGACTGAGCAGCGCGAGTAACAGAGCCGGCAGGAGAGCCGCCCCCCCGCTCCTTCCGCTCTGGCCTCCCCGCCGCGACAATGTTACCATCTAAAGAACTTTAGGCGGTAAGATTTGAAAGCGCAACCGACAAAGACGGCAAACGAGCTCCCCAGCCGGGCCGGCACGCTCGATCTGGTCGCCGATGCGCTCTGCCTGAATTTCACCAATACCTCGAGCGGCCGCGGCACCTCCATGCGCCAGGAGCATCTCCGGCAGTGGGAGCATCTCCTGATCTGGGCGGAGCATGCCGGGGTGATCGACGGCCCTTACCGCCGCGCGCTGGCGCGCAGCGGGAAACCTGCCGGGGATGAGACGCTGCGCCGCGCGCTCGAACTGCGCGAGGCGCTCTACGATCTTTTCCGCGCCGTCATTGCGGCGGAGGGCGCGCCGGCGTCATCGCTCCAGCCGCTGAACCGCACCTTGTCGGAGGCCATGGCCACCGCCGGTATTCGCCCCGCGGCCGAGGGCTTCACCTGGGCCTGGCCCGATGACGAGCCTCAGCCGATGCGCATCCTCTGGTCCATCGCCCGCTCGGCCGCCGAGCTCCTCACCGGCCCGGATCTGGACCGCGTCAAGTTCTGCCCCGGCGAGGGCTGCGGCTGGCTCTTCCTCGACAAGACGCGCAACGGCAAGCGGCGCTGGTGCGAGATGGAGGTCTGCGGCAGCCGGGCCAAGATGCGCCGCTACCATCAGCGCCGCCGGGCGGCGGCCGATAACCCCTTCTGAGAGCGCCGGGCCTCACCTTTCCCTTCCTCTGAACATGGACTAGGGTTGTCCATCATCCCTGTCCGTGGGCGAAGGAGCCCCAGATCTCATGTCGCAAGCTGCTGCCACCGTATCGCCGCGCAAGGGTGCCACGCGCGCCGAATTCAATTGGGAGGACCCGCTTCTCCTGGAGGATCAGCTGACCGAGGAGGAACGGCTGGTGCGCGATACGGCGCGCCAGTACTGCCAGGAGAATCTCATGCCTCGGGTGCTGGAGGCGAACCGGCACGAATATTTCGACCGGACCATCATGACCGAGCTGGGGGCGCTGGGCCTCCTGGGCTCCACCATCGAAGGCTATGGCTGCGCCGGGGTGAACTACGTCTGCTATGGCCTGGTGGCGCGCGAGGTCGAGCGCGTCGACAGCGGCTATCGCTCGGCCATGAGCGTGCAGTCGAGCCTCGTCATGTATCCCATCTACGCCTATGGGACGGAGGCGCAGCGCCAGCGCTATCTGCCGCGCCTGGCCAGCGGCGAGATCATCGGCTGCTTCGGCCTGACCGAGCCCGACCATGGGTCCGACCCCGGCGGCATGATCACCCGGGCGCGCAAGACGGCGGGCGGCTATGTCCTCAAGGGCAACAAGACCTGGATCACCAATTCTCCGGTCGCCGATGTCTTCGTAGTCTGGGCCAAGGATGATTCCGGCGACATCCGCGGCTTCATTCTCGAGAAGGGGATGAAGGGGCTCTCGGCCCCGAAGATCGAAGGCAAGTTCTCGTTGCGCGCCTCGGTCACCGGACAGATCGTCATGGAGGATGTGGAGATCCCCGAGGAGAACCTGCTGCCCAATGTCAGCGGACTCAAGGGCCCCTTCGGCTGCCTGAACAACGCGCGCTTCGGCATCGCCTGGGGTGCGCTGGGCGCGGCCGAGTTCTGCTGGCACGCCGCGCGCGACTACACCCTCAACCGCAAGCAGTTCGGCCGCCCGCTCGCGGCCAATCAGCTGATCCAGAAGAAGCTCGCCGATATGCAGACCGAGATCACGCTGGGCCTGCAATCCTGCCTGCGCCTCGCCCATCTGAAGGACGAGGATCGCGCCGCACCCGAGATGATCTCGCTGCTGAAGCGCAACAGCTGCGGCAAGGCCCTGGACATCGCCCGCATGGCCCGCGACATGCATGGCGGCAACGGCATCTCCGACGAATATCATGTGATCCGCCATGTGATGAATCTCGAGGCGGTCAACACCTATGAGGGCACCCACGACGTGCACGCCCTCATACTGGGCCGCGCGCAGACGGGTATTCAGGCGTTCAGCTAGGCTGCCTCTCGACCACCTCTTCCCGCTCGCCCCCGGAACGGGGAGAGGGAGATAGTGGAACGGGCGGCAAGCGCGAAAACGCTGCCGTCTGCTACCCCCGCGCCTCGGCCGTCCAGCCTTCCCAGGCGTGGCAGAGCGCATTGGCGGCGAAGCCCAGGAACATCACCCCCGTGGCGCGGATGATCCAGATCTCGTGCCGGCGGTAGAAGCGGCGCACGAGCCCCACGCCGACGAGCCAGACCAGGATGACATCGGCAGCGAGGGATCCGGCCAAGCAGCAGGCCAGCAGCGGTGGTGCCTGGCCCAAAGTAAAATCGGCGAGCTGTCCGGCGAGAAGGGCCGTGAAGACGGCGAGCGTCACCGGATAGCTCTTGGGATTGGAGAGGCCGAAGGTGAGGCCGCGCAGCATCGGACGGCGCGACTGCATCATGGTCGCCCCCGACGCGCTGCGCCGGGCGAAGAGGCTGCGCGCGCCGAGATAGGCGAGATAGAGCCCGCAGAAGGTGGCGAGCGCGTTGAAGACCCACGGCGCCACCAGCCGGGCGCCGACGAGGGCCACCAGCGCCAAGCTCGACCAGAGGAGATCGCCGACCAGATGGCCGATCAGAAACTTGGCGCCTTCGCGACGCCCTTGGGCCGCGCCGATGCCGAGGAAGGCGATGACCGCGGGGCCGGGCGTCAGCACCACGATGGCGCCCGCGACGGCGGCATCGGTCAACAGGATCGGCGTCAGGCTCATGTGGTCTGCGGCTCCCTCCGGGCGAGGAAAAATAAATATCCAGAGGGCTCGGCTTTGTCGCGGCCAAATCGCGGGCGCCTTCGGATACAGAGAATTGCGGCCGGGCCTCTTGACGAAGGGCACGCTCGGGAGTATGTAAATCGTGGCGCCGATTTGAAGCCTTCAGCTTGCGGGCGCCTTATAAATGCAGCTAAAGCGACGGTCTTGAACCGCCCAGCTTAGCTGAGGCGGTTTTTTGTTTACCGGGCTGGTCCACCGGC
>DATHQQ010000809.1:0-7932 GCA_035482595.1 Verrucomicrobiia bacterium | reverse complement strand
GGATGTACGAGCGCGACTACACGGCCTGGACGGGTGTGCGGACCTTCGGCGAGGCGGTCACCCGCATCGCCAAGACCGATCCCCAGGCGATCAGGTCATTCCTGCTCTCCGATCAGTTTCAGCTTGGCGCCTTCAAGGGCGTGGCCCTCTCCTTTCGGCATTGGGATCAGCAGCTCCGCCAGCCGATCCTGCTCTCCTCGCCCTTGATGCTGGTCTCGGTCTCGCCCCAGGACGGCTTTCTCCATCCGGGGACCAATCTCGACACCCTGGGCTATGACGCGCCTGAGACCAAATGCAACCTGAACCCCTGAGGAGACGGCTGATGTCGCCGCGATCGGTCCTGCTCGCCCCGCTGCTCCTACCCTTGCTCGCCTTCGCCGCGGGCGATGCTGCGGCCTACACCGCCTATGTGACGAATGAGAAGGACAACACGGTCAGCGTCGTCGATCTCGACAAGATGGAAACGGTCAAGACCATCCCCGTGGGGGAGCGCCCGCGTGGCATCCTGCTCAGCAAGGACAAGAAATACATCTACGTCTGCAACGGCGATGCCGATCATATCGAGATGATCAATCTGGATACGCTCCAGATCGAGCGCACCCTGGACAGCGGTCCCGATCCCGAACTCTTCGCCCTCGACCAGAAGGGCACCAAGCTCTATATCGCCAATGAAGACAATGCCATGGTCACGGCGCTCGACCTGACGCCGGGTTCGACGCCGGACCAGATCCAGGTCGGGGTGGAGCCCGAGGGCATGGCGGTGAGCCCCGACGACAAATATCTCGTCGCCACCTCCGAGACGACCAGCATGGCGCATTTCATCGACCTCGGCACGCTGCAGGTCGTCGCCAGCGTGCTGGTCGACGCCCGCCCACGCTTCGCCGCCTTCACCCCGGACGGCAAATATGTGCTGGTCTCGTCGGAGATCGGTGGCACCGTCAGCGTGATCGACGTGGCGACCAAGAAGATCGTGAAGACGATCGGCTTCGCGATCCCGGGCGTCGACAAGCCGACCATCCAGGCCGTCGGCATCAACATCACGGCGGATGGCAAGACGGCCTTCGTCGCCCTGGGCCCGGCGAACCGGGTGGCGGTGGTCGACCTCTCGAATTTCGAGGTGAAGAAATATCTGCTGGTGGGCCAGCGGGTCTGGCATTCGGAGTTCACGCCCGACGGGAAGTACCTGGTCACGGCGAACGGCAATTCGAACGACATCTCGATCATCGATGTCGCGGCGCTGAAGGTGATCAAATCCGTGCCCGTGGGGCAATTGCCCTGGGGTCTCGTGATCCGTTGACGCCGATACTGTCCCGCCGTCCCGGAAATGGCCGATCGCTAGGAGACGAGATGCGCAAATATCTGCTCGTTGCCCTGTTGGTCCTCGCGAGCGCGTCCGCCTCGGCGGCCGATCACAGCAGGTTCTGGAATTTGACCTCGGTCACGATCACCAAGCTCTATCTGGCGCCGGCGGGCACGACCAATTGGAGCGGCGATCAATGCGAGAACGACGACAACGGCACCGTCGAGGTCGATGAGCGCCTCGACCTCAAGGGCATCGCTGCCGGGACCTATGACGTGAAGCTCACCGACGAGCATGGCCGGAGCTGCCTCGTCAAAGGCGTGAAGGTGAAGTCGACCGGCGCCTACTCCTTCTCCCTGAACGACAAGGATTTGACGGATTGCAGCAAGTGAGCGCCCAGGGCCCGGCTGAATCCGCAGCGGCCAAGCCTCGGGCAGAGGGTCAGGGCGCCGCCGCTCTCGAGATCGGAGGGCTCTCCTATAGCTACGGCAAGCGCAAGGCTCTGTCGGACATCGACATAACCCTGCCCGCCGGACGCTTCGTCGTTCTGCTCGGGCCGAACGGCGCCGGCAAGACGACCTTGTTCTCCCTCGTCACGCGGCTGTTCTCGACCCAATCCGGCTCGATCCGCGTCTTCGGTCACGATACGGCGCGCGCACCCGGCGCCGCGCTCTCCCTGCTGGGAGTCGTCTTCCAGCAGCGCACCCTCGATCTCGATCTGACCGCGGGACAGAACCTCGTCTATCACGCCGCCCTCCACGGCATGGGATTTCGCGACGGCGGGCGCCGGGCCAGGGAGGAGCTGTCGCGCACCGGCCTGGCCGGGGAGATCGGCCGCAAGGTGCGCCAGCTGTCGGGCGGACAGCTCCGGCGGGTCGAGATCGCGCGCGCTTTGCTGCATGAGCCGCGGCTCCTGCTCTGCGACGAGGCGACGGTCGGCCTCGACATCGGCAGTCGCGCCGAGTTGCTGCGCTATGTCCGCAGCCTGGTGGCGGAGCGGGGGCTGGCCATCCTCTGGGCAACGCATCTCGTCGATGAGGTCGATCCCGGGGATTGGGTGATCGTGCTGCACAAGGGGCGGATCTTGCGGCAGGGGATTTGCCGGGAGATCCTGCCCGACAGCGGTGCCGCCGATCTCTCCGCGGCCCTGCAGGGCCTGTGGGACGCGGCGTGAAAAGCCCGGCCGCCTATGCCAATTGCTTTGCGGGCATCGCCTGGCGCGAGGGCTTGCGCTTCTTCCAGCAGCGCGGCCGCTTCATCGCCGCCCTGGTCCGGCCGCTGGTCTGGCTGTTCATCTTTGCCGCCGGCTTCCGCTCCGTCCTCGGCGTCTCGATCATTCCGCCCTATGACACCTATGTCCTCTACGAGGAGTACATCACGCCGGGGCTGGCGGCGATGATCCTGCTCTTCAGCGGCATGCAGAGCTCGCTCTCCATGGTTTACGACCGCGAGATGGGCAGCATGCGGGTGCTGCTCACCAGCCCGATGCCGCGCTGGTATCTGCTTTCCTGCAAGCTCCTTGCCGGGGTCCTCGTCTCGGTGCTGCAGGTCTATGTCTTCCTGCTGATCGCCTGGCTCTATGGGATCGAGCCGCCGCCGATGGGCTATCTCGCAGTGTTCCCGGCGTTGGTCCTGGCAGGGCTGATGCTGGGGGCTTTCGGCCTGCTGCTCTCCTCCGTCATCCGGCAATTGGAGAATTTCGCCGGGGTGATGAACTTCGTGATCTTTCCGATGTTCTTCGCCTCCTCGGCGCTCTATCCGCTCTGGAAGGTGGGGGAGACCAGCCCGCTGCTCCACGACATCTGCGCCGCCAATCCTTTCACCTATGCCGTCGAGCTGATCCGCTTCATGCTCTACATCAAGATGGATCTTCTTTCGCTCGGCGTGGTCGCCGGCTGCACGGCGGTCTTTCTTGGTGCGGCCATCTATGCTTATGACCCGGGTCGGGGCCTGATCGCGCGGGTGCGCGGCGCGGCCGCGGGCTGACACTGGATTCGACTGGCGAGGGAATAGAACCATGATAGCTAAGCTTTCTCTGACGGGCATGGCAGCATTCGCGCTCTGCCTGGTGGCCGGTGCGGCGGCAGCGCAGGATCCGGACTGGCCCTGCGAGCAGGTGCTCCAGCCCCAGCTTTCCGTCGGCTCCATGTGGGCGGGGCCCGATCCCACGGCAGCGCGGGCGAGCTGGGAGAACGACGAGGCGGTGAAGACGCTGGTCGCCCGCGTGACGCCACGGCGCGTTCCCCTCGATGAGGCGAAGGAGGAGATCCGCCGCTTCGCCCTCGGCATTAACGGCGATCGGCAGAAACTGCTGACCGAGGTCTTCGCGGGCCTCTTCGAGACCATCAATCAGGAGCGCAGCTCGATCATCCATGGCATCAAGCGCTATCGCGTCCGGCAGGCGGCCCTGGCCAAGGTGATCGAGGACAAGACCAGCGCGCTCGACGACATCGATCCGGCCTCGGAGGATCAGGCGGTGCAGCAGAAGCGCATCGATATGCAGAACGAGCTGAATTGGGACACGCGGATCTTCGACGACCGGCAGAGGCTGCTGCCCGCCGTCTGCGGGCAGCCCGTGCTGCTGGAGCAGCGCCTCTACCAGCTCTCCCACGCCGTCATGGATGACATGAGCGTCAAATAGGCGATAAGGGACAGATGAAGGTTCTGATCAGCCCGACCTCCCTGGAGGAGGCCGAAGCCGTCCTGGCGGGCGGGGCCGATATCATCGACATCAAGAATCCGGCCGAGGGCTCCCTGGGTGCGAACTTTCCCTGGGTCATTCGCCGGGTCGCCGAGCGTCTCAAGGGGCAGCCGATCACTCTCAGCGCCACGCTGGGCGATCTCCCGCACAAGCCGGGGACCGCGGCGCTGGCAGCATTGGGGGCGATCCAGGCCGGCGCCCGCTATATCAAGGCCGGCCTCTACGGTACCCGCGACTATGGCCAAGCGCTCGAGGTCATGAGCGCCGTGGCGCGCACCTGCCGCGAGGCGGATCCCACGCTGCTGCCCGTCGCCGCCGGCTATGCCGACTATCGCCGCTTCGGCGGGCTGGACCCGCTCACGATCGTCCGGGTCGCACGGGATAGCGGTGCCGCTTTGGTCATGCTGGATACGGCGGTCAAGGACGGAACCAGCCTGTTCGATGCGCTGAGCGAAGGGGAGATCGCCGGCTTCCTCGCCGCCGCGGGCGCTGCCGGCCTCGCCACTGCCTTGGCCGGCTCGCTCCGGGCCAGCCATCTGGACACCCTCGGCCGGCTGGGTGTCGATGTCGTCGGCATCCGCGGCGCGGTCTGCCGCGGCGGCGATCGGCTCACAGCGATCGACGCCGGGCTGGTCAAGGATTTCGTCGCCCGGGCCAGGATGCCCACGGCGGCATAGCTAACTTTCCTGTAACCTCAGACGGTTAGAATAACATAGCTCCTGAAAAGGCGCGGGGGAGCCCTATCCTACGGGCTTGCGACCACTACGCCGATTTACCGGATCATACGGATTTTAACGGGACGAGGCGCGTCGAAGCCACCACGTCTAACCGCAATTCGTCGTGACGTCCCTGGCTTTGTCATAAACTTGGTATAGTGTCCGCCTGCGTCGGGCCCATATCCGCTTCATACGCTCGCGTCTTCCCCAGAACGACCAGAGGCCCAGGCCGGATATTGATGATTTCAACGAGGACCCTCCGCATTAAGGCCCCGGCGCCATGCCCTCGCCCTGGTGGCGCTGCATGACCTCGCGCGCGCCAGTCGTCTTCCTCGTCGATGTCGACAACACTCTGATCGACAATGATGCTCTGCAGGAGGATCTGAAGGCCTATATTGGCCGAGAATTCGGCGCCGAATGCCGCGACCGGTATTGGACCATCGTCGTGGACCTCTTCACCGAGCTGGGCTATCGCGACTATATCGGCGCCCTGCAGCGTCTTCGGGTCGAAAATCCGCTCCATATGGGACTGCTCTCGATCTCCTCCTTCCTGCTGGATTATCCCTTTCCCGATCGCCTCTATCCCAGCGCCCTGGAGGTCCTGAAGCGGCTGCGCCGCTGGGGTCCGACTGTGATCCTGACCGACGGCGACATCGTCTTCCAGCCGCGCAAGGTCGAGCGCTCGGGCATCTCCGGGGTGGTGGAAGGCCATGTGCTGATCTATATCCATAAGGAAGAGGCGCTGGATGACGTTGCGCGACGCTATCCGGCCGATCACTACGTCTTGGTCGATGACAAGCCGCGGATCCTGGCCGCCGTCAAAGCCGGTTGGGGCGAGCGCGTGACCACCGTCCTGCCGCGCCAAGGCCAGTTCGCCCTCGACCAGAAAGTGCTCGCTGGTCTGCCGCCGCCGGATATCGCCATCGACCATATCGGCGAGCTGCTTCGCTATGAGCTGTCCGGCCTGCTGCCGGGCGCACCCGCGTTCACAATAAGTTCGGAGGCTGCAAGATGAAAGCGACCCAGAAACTTCACGATCTCGGCCAGAGCCTGTGGCTCGACAACATCACCCGCGATCTGCTGAACAACGGCACGCTGAAACGCTACATCGACGAGCTCTCCGTGACCGGGCTCACCTCCAACCCCACCATCTTCGATCACGCCATCAAGAACAGCGCCACCTATGACGACCCGATCCGCCAGAAGGTGAAGGCGGGCCGCACGGGCGAGGATCTGTTCTTCGACATCGCGCTGGAGGATCTGATCCGGGCGACGGAACTGTTCAAGCCGATCTTCGATCGCACCAACGGCGTCGACGGCTGGGTTTCGCTCGAGGTCTCGCCGCTGCTGGCCCATGACACCGCGAGCACCCTGGCGGCGGCCAAGGCGCTCCATCAGCGCGCGGGCCGGCCCAATCTGTTCATCAAGATCCCTGGCACGCCGGAAGGTCTCCCCGCCATCGAGGAGGCGATCTTCGCCGGCGTTCCGGTCAACGTCACGCTGCTCTTCTCCCGCGAGCAATATGTCGCGGCGGCCGAGGCCTATCTTCGCGGCATCGAGCGGCGCATTGCCGCCGGGCTCGATCCCGAGGTCGGGTCGGTCGCCTCGGTCTTCGTCAGCCGCTGGGACGTCGCGGTCGCGAAGAAGGTGCCCGAGGCCCTTGTCAACAAACTGGGCGTGGCCATCGGCCAGCGCACCTACAAGGCTTATCACGATCTCCTGGGATCGGACCGCTGGTTGCGTGCCGCCAACGCTGGCGCCCGCGCCCAGCGCCTGCTCTGGGCCAGCACCGGCACCAAGGATCCCAAGGCCTCGGACATTCTCTATGTGAAGGCGCTGGCCGCACCCTTCACCGTGAACACCATGCCCGAGGGCACGCTCAAGGCCTTCGGCGATCACGGCGAGGTCGGCGCGGCCATGGCGCCCGATGGCGGCGACGGCGAAAAGGTGCTGGCGGAATTCGCCAAGGCCGGGGTCGATGTCGTAGCCCTGGCGAACCAGCTCCAGGACGAAGGGGCGACCTCCTTCGTCGCCTCCTGGAACGAGCTGATGGCCGTCATCGAAACGAAGAGCGCCGCCCTGAAGAAGGCGGGCTGAGCATCAAGCAATTGGCGCCCCGCGATCACGGGGCGCCGCGTCATTTTATCGAGGACCATTGCCGATGACCGTCGCCGCTTTGCGCCAGCGTCCCGCTTGGACCACTCTCGAGGCCCATTACAAGAAAATCCAGGGGCTGCAGCTCCGTCAGCTCTTCGCCGAGGATCCCAAGCGCGGCGAGCGCCTGGCGGTCGAGGATGTCGGGATCTATCTCGACTATTCCAAGAACCGGATCACCGACGAGACGCTGAAGCTGCTGCTCCAGCTTGCCGAACAATCCGGCTTGCGCCAGCGCATCGACGCCATGTTCAGCGGCGAGAAGATCAACGTCTCGGAGAAGCGCGCCGTGCTCCATGTGGCGCTGCGCGCCCCGCGCGAGGCCTCGATCCTCGTCGACGGCAAGAATGTGGTCCCCGATGTCCATGCGGTGCTGGACAAGATGGCCGCCTTCGCCGACCGCATTCGCAGCGGCGCCTGGAAGGGCCATACCGGCAAGAGGATCCGCAATGTGATCAATGTCGGGATCGGCGGCTCCGACCTCGGTCCCGTCATGGCCTATGAGGCCCTCAAGCATTACAGCGAGCGGAGCATGAATTTTCGCTTCGTCAGCAATGTCGACGGCACCGATTTCGCCGAGGCGGTGCAGGATCTGGACGCCGAGGAGACCTTGTTCATCATCTCCTCCAAGACCTTCACCACCTTGGAGACCATGACCAATGCTCATACGGCGCGCGACTGGGCGCTGGCCGGGCTGAAGGGGGACGAGAAGGCCATCGCCAAGCATTTCGTCGCCGTCTCGACCAATGCCGCGGAGGTGTCGAAATTCGGCATCGACACGGCGAACATGTTCGGCTTCTGGGATTGGGTCGGCGGGCGCTATTCGATGGATTCGGCCATCGGCCTTTCCACCATGATCGCCACCGGCCCGGACAATTTCCGCGCCATGCTGGCGGGCTTCCACGAGATGGACGAGCATCTCCGCACGGCCCCCTTCGAGCGCAACCTGCCGGTGCTCATGGGCTTGCTCTCCCTCTGGTACAATGATTTCTTCGGCGCCCAGACCGTCGCCGTCCTGCCCTATGAGCAATATCTGAAGCGCTTCCCGGCCTACCTTCAGC
>DATHQQ010000808.1:0-3429 GCA_035482595.1 Verrucomicrobiia bacterium | reverse complement strand
GCTGCGTCCCTTTCCGCCGCTCTGGCTCGCCCATCAGCGCCGCGACGATTTCTGGAAGCACGGCTCGGTCTCGGAGAACTATGCCGCGATCAAATGCCCCGTGCTGGGGGTCAGCGGCTGGGCCGACGGCTATACCGCCGCCGTCTTCCGACTGGCCGAGAATCTCTCCGTCCCCTGCAAGGGTCTCGTCGGCCCCTGGGGCCATCTCTATCCCCATCGCGGGGTGCCCGGCCCCGCCATCGGCTTCCTGCAGGAATGCGTGCGCTGGTGGGACCGCTGGCTGAAGGACAAGCCCACGGGGGTAGAGCAGGATCCCACCTTGCGGCTCTGGCTCCAGGACAGCGTGCCGCCGCAATCTCACTACGACTATCGTCCTGGCCGCTGGATCGGGATCGATTCCTGGCCTGCGCCCGAGATCGAGACACGGGTGTTCGCGTTGAACCCGGGCCATCTCGCCAACAAAGCGGAAAAGACCCGGCCGCTCATCCTGCGCTCGCCCCAGACCACCGGCTTGGCGGGCGGGGAATGGTGTGCCTATGGGCTCGGCAAGGTGGCGCCGGAGCTGCCGCTGGACCAGCGCATCGACGATGTGGGCTCCCTGGTCTTTGACACCGAGCCGCTCGAGGCGCCGCTCGCCATCGTCGGCTCGACCTTGGTCGAGCTGGCGGTCGCCGCCGACAAGCCCCAAGCCATGGTCGCGGTGCGGCTCAGCGATGTGGCGCCCGACGGGGCCGCGACCCGGGTCAGCTATGGCATCCTCAACCTCGCCCATCGCGAGAGCCATGAGACGCCTTCGCCGCTGACGCCGGGGCAGCGCTATGACGTGAAGGTCGCCCTGACCGAGGCGGCCCATGTCTTCGCCCGGGGCCGGCGCATCCGCATCGCGATCTCGAGTGCCTATTGGCCCATGGTCGTGCCGTCGCCGGAGGCGGCCACTCTCACGCTCTGGAGCGGCGAGAGCCGCGCCACCTTGCCGGTCCTGCCGGCGGATCGCATCCGCGCTTTGCCGGATTTCCCGCCGGTCGCCAAGGCGCCCGCGCTGGCGCGCACGATCCATGATTCCGGCGGGGAAAAGCGCGAGGTCCATTACGACGCGGAGCTCGACAAGACCACCGTGCGCAATACGCGCAACGACGGCAGTGCGCGCATCGACGACATCGACACCACCATTTCCTATGGCAAGGTGAAGGAATTCTCCATCGCCCGGAACGATCCCGAGACCGCCGAATCGGTGATCTCCACCACCATGCATTACCGAAGGGCGGGATGGGATGCGCGGCTGGAGACCCGCATCCGGATGCGCTGCCGGCGCGATCACTTTCTCTTCGATTCCGACGTCGATGCCTTCGAGGGCGGCGAGCGCTGCTTCAGCCGCAGCTTCACCCACAAGATCCCCCGCGACAATCTCTAGAGGGCGAACCGGTGAGCGAGATACGAATCCGCGATGATCTGCCGGAAGCCTTCGAAATCCTCGATCCGGTCTGGATCCCGATGCCGGACGGCAAGCGGCTGGCGGCGCGCATCCTGCTGCCGCGCTCTTCCGAAGAACTCCCGGTGCCCGCGGTGCTGGAATATATCCCCTATCGCAGGCGCGACGGCACCATCCTCGGCGACATGCCGCGCCACGCCTATTTCGCCGGCCATGGCTATGCGGCGGTGCGGGTCGATCTGCGTGGGGCCGGGGATTCCGACGGTCTGCTGCTGGATGAATATCTGGCCCAGGAGCATGACGATGCGCTCGCCGTCATCGACTGGCTCTCGACCCAGAGCTGGTGCAACGGCAAGGTCGGAATGATGGGCTATTCCTGGGGCGGCTTCAACGCGCTCCAGGTCGCCGCCCGTCAGCCGCCGGCGCTGGCCGCCATCATCGCCGTCCATGCCACCGACGACCGTTATGGCGACGACTGCCACTACATGGGCGGGGGGCTGCTGCTGGGCAATCTCTCCTGGGCCTCCACCATGCTGGCCTATAACGCGCGGCCGCCCGATCCCCTGGTGGTGGGCGAGCGCTGGCGCGAGATGTGGCTCGAGCGCCTCGAAGGCAGCCCACCCTTCGTGCTGGAATGGATGGCCCATCCGCTGCGCGACGACTACTGGCGCCATGGCTCGGTGGCCGAGGACTACGCCGCCATCGACGCGGCGATCTATACTGTCGGCGGCTGGGCCGACCCCTATACCAACTGCGTGCTGCGGCTGCTGGCAAAATCCGAAGCGCCGGTGAAGGCGCTGATCGGTCCCTGGGCCCATGGCTATCCCCATGACGCCCGGCCGGGCCCCCAGATCGGCTTCCTGCAGGAGAGCTTGCGCTGGTGGGACCGCTGGCTGAAGGGTATCGACAATGGCGTGACCGAGGAGCCGGCGCTCCATGCCTGGATCCAGGATTCGGCCCCGCCGGCCTCGGACTATGAGCGGCGCGAGGGCCGCTGGGTCGCCGCGGCGAGCTGGCCGCCGCCCGTGCCCCCGCATGTCATGCATTTCGCCGATGGAAGGCTGGCTGATGGCGCGCAGCCGGCGGCCCCGATCCTCACCCATCGCTCGCCCCAGCTCACCGGCATCACCACCGGCGAATGGTGCCCCTATGGCAATCCCGGCGAGCTGCCCATCGATCAGCGCGCCGATGACGGCCGCTCTCTGGTCTTCGATACGGCGCCCCTGGAGGCGCCACTGGAGCTTCTCGGCACGCCGGAGGTCACGCTTCGGCTCGCCATCGACCAGCCCGTGGGGATCATCGTCGCGCGGCTCTGCGAGGTGGCGCCCCACGGCGCCTCGACCCTGATCTCCTATGGGGTCCTCAACCTGTCGCGCCGCCGTGGCTTCGAGCGCAACGATCCGATGGTGCCGGGCGAGGCCGAGACGGTGACCTTTCGCCTCAACGATCTGGGGCAGCGGCTCTCGAAGGGCGCCCGGCTTCGCCTGGCGCTTTCGACCAATTACTGGCCGATCCTCTGGCCGGCGCCGGCACCCGTGACCATGACGCTTCATGCCGCCGACTGCCGGCTGTCCCTGCCGGTCCGTCACGCCAATGGCGGCGACGGCGATCCCCGGCCTTTTCCGCCGGCAGAGGCCGCGCCCAATCTGGCCCATAGCCAGCTCCGCCGCGGCCGGCGCGAGCGGGTGGTGGAGGAGGACGCAACCACGGGGCGGACCACCGTCACCATCAATCGCGATCCCGGCGCTTGGCGGCTGGAGGAGCATGGCCTCGTCATCGACGGGGGCGGGGTCGAGCGCTTCACCCAGGTCGAGGGCGATCCCCTCAGTGCCTCGGCGGAGCTGGCTATGGGCCAGATTGGGCGCGGCCTCTGCCGGCGGAAAAGGCTGGGGATCGCCGTCGCCGCCATTGGCGTGACGGACCGGCAGGGACAGCCGGCAGTCGGCGGCATGAAGCGTCATGGTCACGGGTGCCGGCGCCGGCCAGAGGATCGGCCAGTA
>DATHQQ010000807.1:0-2851 GCA_035482595.1 Verrucomicrobiia bacterium | reverse complement strand
TGTCGTGCATTTCGTCGGTTGCCGCATAGAGCGACGTCCACTCGTTCACGATCGGCTGCAGGTCGGAATCGTAATCGATGCTGCGGCTCAGGATGTCCTTGTCGACCAGGCCCTTGTGACAGAACACGGCGCTTTCGCCGGTGTCGGCCAGGACGATGAACTCGTGGCTCAGGTCACCGCCGATCGGGCCGGTGTCGGCGCGCATCGGGATCGCCTTCAGTCCCATGCGGGCGAAAGTGCGCAGGTAGGCCACGAACATCTTGTTGTAGGAATGCGTGGCGCCCGCCTTGTCGATATCGAAGGAGTAGTTGTCCTTCATCAGGAACTCGCGCCCGCGCATGACGCCGAAGCGCGGCCGCACCTCGTCGCGGAACTTCCACTGGATGTGATAGAGGTTCTTGGGCAGCTCGCGGTAGCTCTTCACGCCGTCGCGGAAGAGCACGGTGATCATCTCCTCGTTGGTCGGCCCGTAGAGCATGTCCCGGTCGTGACGGTCCTTGATGCGCAGCATCTCCGGGCCGTAGGCGTCGTAGCGGCCGCTCTCGCGCCACAGCTCGGCCGACTGGACGGTCGGCATCAGCACTTCCTGGGCGCCCGTGGCGTCCTGCTCCTCGCGCACGATGCGCTCGATGTTCTTCAGGACGCGAAAGCCCAGCGGCAGCCAGGCATAGATGCCGGCGCTGGTCTGGCGGACGAGCCCGGCGCGCAGCATCAGGCGGTGCGATACGATCTGCGCCTCTGCCGGATTCTCCTTCAGGGTGGGCAGAAAGTATTGGCTCATCCGCATTCTGGCTGGGTCCTTGCTCGGGGCGTCCGGGGTGGCCGCGGACTGTATGAAACGCGGCCTGCAAAGGCAAACCGGACACCTGTCTTCATCTTCTGAAGCAATGGGGTGGGGTGGTGCCCCACGCACTCATGTTCCTCTCCCCCTTGGGGGAGAGGTTAGGTGAGGGGGCCAACCCGAAGACTGCCTCCTGCATCACCCCCTCACCCAGCCTCTCCCCCAAGGGGGAGAGGAGCACGAAAGCAGAGCGCAGAAACGACAGCGGCTGGTTTTGCACAGGGCAATGCCCGCACACTCGACGCGACAACCGGGGGAGAAAGCAAATGCTCGAGCGGATCTTCAAGCTCAGCGAAAACACGACCAGCGTCCGGACCGAGATCGTGGCCGGAATCACGACCTTCCTGACCATGGCCTACATCATCTTCGTCAATCCGGCGATCCTGGGCGATGCCAAGATGCCGTTCGGCGCGGTGTTCGTGGCGACCTGCGTGGCTGCCGCCATCGGCTGCTTCCTGATGGCATTCCTCGCCAACTACCCGATCGCCCTGGCGCCGGGCATGGGGCTGAACGCCTACTTCGCCTACACCGTGGTCGGAAAGATGGGCTACAGCTGGCAGGTGGCGCTGGGCTGCGTGTTCATCTCGGGCGTCCTCTTCTTCATCGTCAGCGTCCTGCCGATCCGCGAATGGATCGTCAACGCGATCCCCAAGTCGCTCAAGATGGCGATCGCCGCCGGCATCGGCCTGTTCCTCGCCCTGATCGCGCTCAAGAACGCCGGCATCGTCATCGGCAACCCAGCGACCCTGGTGACGCACGGCGACCTCACGAGCTTCCCGGTCGTGATGGCGGCGCTGGGATTTGTCCTGATCGTAGCCCTCGAATATCGCCGCGTCCTGGGCGGGGTCATCATCGGGATCCTCGCCGTGACGGTGGTTGCCATCGCCGCCGGCGAGCAGAAGTTCGGCGGCATCTTCGACGTGCCGCCGTCGATCGCCCCGGTATTCCTGCAGATGGATCTCGCCGGCGCGTTCAAGGTCGGGCTGGTGACCGTGGTCTTCGCCTTCCTGTTCGTCGATCTGTTCGACAATACCGGCACCTTGATCGCGCTCGCCCATCGCGGCGGCTTCATGCGGCCCGACGGCACCGTTCCACGCCTCAATCGGGCGCTGATATCGGACAGCGCCGCCGCCATGATCGGCGCGGCGGTCGGCACTTCGACTACGACCAGCTACATCGAGAGCGCGTCGGGCATCAACTCAGGTGGCCGCACCGGCCTCACGGCGGCGACCGTCGGCCTGCTCTTCCTCCTCGCGCTCTTCGTGGCGCCGTTGGCCGGCTCGATCCCCGCCTACGCGACGGCGCCGGCGCTGCTCTATGTCGCCTGCCTGATGACCCGCAGCCTCACCGAAGTGGCGTGGGACGACATCACCGAAGCGGCGCCGGCCGTCATCACGGCGCTCACCATGCCGTTCACCTTCTCGATCGCCGAAGGAATTGCGTTCGGCTTCATCTCGTACGCCGGAATAAAACTCGCTACGGGTCGTTTCCGTGACATCCATCCGGCCGTCGGAATTCTCGCTGTCCTGTTCGTGATCAAATACGTGGTCATCCGATGATCACACTTTCCATCCGGACATTTGTCCGTAGTCGAACGACCTTTCACCCTAACAATTGTTCTGTGAGGTCCCGGTGATCGAAAGAAAAGGTCTTGGCAAGCCGCAGGCTTCCCGCTAAACAGCCTACGCCTTAGGCGCAGGCCTGAGTTTAGGGAGGAGAGCGGCGCAAGCCGCCCAGAGACGAGTTTCGGGGTTGAGAGGGGCGGCGGACTTCTGGTCCGCCGTTTCCTTTTCATTCAATATCTTATCAGGCTATCTTGAGATATTGGATTAACTCGCGCGGGTCCTGCTACATATTCTTCCAGTCGCCTGCCTGCTCGAACGCGAAGGCCGCCTTGTAGATTGTCGGCTCCTCGAAGTGCTTGCCGACCAGCATCAGCGACACCGGCAGGCCGTCGGCCATTCCGCAGGGCACGGCCATCGCCGGGTGATGGGTGATGTCGAACGGCGC
>DATHQQ010000806.1:0-5953 GCA_035482595.1 Verrucomicrobiia bacterium | reverse complement strand
CCGCAGGACGAGCCGCAGAAGATGATGGTGGCCTTCGACGAGCGCCGGCGCTTCATCGTCGAGGCGCTGAACAAGCTCCCCGGCGTCTCCTGCGTCGATCCGGCCGGCGCCTTCTATGTCTTCCCCAATATCTCCAAGCTCGGCCTCACCGCCAAGCAGCTCGAGCTGAAGCTGCTGGAGGAGGTCGGCGTCGCCACCATCGCCGGCACCAGCTTCGGATCCTATGGCGAGGGGTATCTGCGCATCTCCTACGCCAACAGCATCGAGAACATCGGTCTCTCCATGCAATGGATCGGCGAATGGCTGAACCGGCGCAACGCCGCCTAATTGAACGGCGAGCTGCCTAAGGATTAGGCAGCTCGCCGGCCTGGCCCCTCGATGGCAATGAAGCCACCGCTGCTCCCTCCTCCGAGCGAGGGGGTGGGGCCGGGGCCGAGCCAAGCGTGCCGATGACGGAAAGAAGACGGCGCGGACGAAAGATCGAGAGCATTGGCACGCCGCTTGCTCTATGACTGGCAGGATCAAGCCGAGGCAGGGCCCCATGAAAAAAATCGAAGCGATCATCAAGCCGTTCAAGCTCGACGAAGTTAAGGACGCTCTCCACGAGGTGGGCATCAAGGGAATCACCGTGACGGAGGCCAAGGGATTCGGTCGCCAGAAGGGCCATACGGAGCTCTATCGCGGGGCCGAATATGTCGTCGACTTCCTGCCCAAGGTGAAGGTGGAGGTCGTGCTCGAGGATTCGATGGTCGAGCGCGCCGTGGAAGCCATCCAGCAGGCGGCCCATACCGGACGGATCGGCGACGGCAAGATCTTCATCACCAGCATCGACGAGGTGATCCGCATCCGCACCGGCGAACGCGGGCCGGACGCCATCTGACCCCGCGAGCTTGAACCCAGTAGCACCTGATACAATTCAGGCGAGCCACGATCGAATTTAGTTATCTCATCCCTGTACATACCCAAGGAAGCAGCTATGGCCGACACGAAGAAGGTTCTCGACCTGATCAAGAAGCATGAGGCGAAATACGTCGATTTCCGCTTCACAGACCCGCGCGGCAAGTGGCATCACCTCGCCCAGCATATCGCGACCATCAACGAAGACAGCCTGACCGAAGGCATCATGTTCGACGGCTCCTCCATCGCCGGCTGGAAGGCGATCAACGAGTCCGACATGATCCTGCTGCCCGACTGCGCCACGGCGGTCATGGACCCCTTCGCCGCCCAGCCCTCCGTCGTCGTCTTCTGCGACGTGCTGGAGCCGCTGACCGGCCAGAACTACGCCCGCGACCCGCGCTCGGTCGCCAAGAACGCCGAGGCCTATCTGAAGACCACCGGCATCGCCGACACCATGTATGTCGGGCCCGAGGCCGAGTTCTTCGTCTTCGACGACGTGCGCTTCGACCTGCAGATGAACGGCGCCTTCTACGAGGTCAGCTCCGAGGAAGGCCCGTATCTCTCGGGCAAGAAGATGGAAGAGGGCAACCACGGCCATCGCCCGCCGATCAAGGGTGGCTATTTCCCGGTGCCCCCGCTCGATGCCTCCTCCGATCTCCGGGCCGAGATGCTGACCGTGATCGCCGACATGGGCGTCGAGGTGGAGAAGCACCATCACGAGGTGGCGCCGAGCCAGCATGAGCTCGGTATCAAGTTCGATCACCTCGTCAAATGCGCCGACAACATGCAGATCTACAAATATGTCGTGCACAATGTCGCTCATAGCTACGGCAAGAGCGCCACCTTCATGCCGAAGCCGATCAAGGGCGACAACGGCTCGGGCATGCATGTCCACAACTCGCTGTGGAAGAACGGCCAGCCCCTCTTCGCGGGCAATGGCTATGCCGATCTCTCGGAGACGGCGCTCTACTACATCGGCGGGGTGATCAAGCATGCCAAGGCGCTGAATGCCTTCACCAACCCGACGACCAACAGCTACAAGCGCCTGATCCCCGGCTTCGAGGCGCCGGTGCTGCTGGCCTATTCCTCGCGCAACCGCTCGGCCTCCTGCCGCATCCCCTATGTGGCGAGCCCGAAGGGCAAGCGCGTCGAGGTCCGCTTCCCCGATCCCTCGGCCAATCCCTATCTCGCCTATTCGGCCCTGCTGATGGCCGGCCTCGACGGCATCCAGAACAAGATCCATCCGGGCGACCCGATGGACAAGAACCTCTACGACCTGCCGCCGGAGGAGCTGAAGAACGTCCCCACCGTCTGCGGCTCGCTCCGCGAGGCCGTGACGGCGCTCCAGGCCGACAGCGACTTCCTGAAGAAGGGCGATGTCTTCACCGCCGATCTCATCGACTCATATCTCGAGCTGAAGTGGGAAGAGATCTACGCCTATGAGCACACCCCGCATCCCATCGAGTACAAGATGTACTACAGCGTCTGACTCGCATCGTTCAGCGTGACTCCCTCGGGCCGGAGCCCCCAAGGCCGGCCCGCGCAAGACGATGCGAACAGCCCCCGGCGCCCATGCGCCGGGGGCTTTTTTGTCAGTCGTGAAGCGCGAAGGGATTGAAGCTGATCCCGCGGTCGTAGGTGTCGATGCCCTCGCGGCGCTTGAGGAAGCCGACCATGGCATAGGTAAGCGGGGTGGCGAGGGCCTCATAGGCCGATTTGATCAGCCATTGCGTGACAATGGCGCCGAGCAGGATCGGCAGCGGCATGAAGCCGGAGAAGGCGATGGTGATGAAGACGATCGAATCCAGCCCCTGCCCCACCAGGGTCGAGGCGATGGCCCTGGCCCAGAGATGGCGCCCGGCCATAGCGACCTTGAGCTTGGACATGATCATGGTATTGGCGAACTCGCCCACCAGATAGGCAGCGAAGGAGGCGAGCAGGATCCGGGGCGTGGCGCCCAGGATCTGGTCATAGGCCGCCTGGCCACCCCAGAAGGGGGCCGCCGGCAGCAGCCCGCCGATCCAGATGGCCGCCACGGCCAGCAGATTGCAGAAGAAGCCCAGCCAGAGGACCCGGCGCGCGGCGCGGTAGCCGTACACTTCCGTCAGCACATCGGCTAAGAGGTAGCTCACCGGGAAGATGATGATGCCCGCCGGCAGGACCAGCCCCTGGACCATCGCCAGCTTGACGGCGATGACATTGGATATCACCAGGCAGGTCACGAACAGGGCCACCACGGCGACGAAGAAGGACGAAAAGCGGGACGCGTGCTGAACCATCTGCTCAAAGCTCTCCGAAATGCCGATTTGCCGGCGCCGTTCTAGGCCGACGCGCCTGATAGCATTACCGTGAGCCTTCTTCTATCCGATTTCGACTTCGAGCTGCCGGAGCGCCTCATCGCCCGATATCCGGCCCGTCCGCGCGACGCCGCCCGGCTGCTGGTGGTGCGTCCCGACAGGCTCGAGGATCGCCGGGTGGGTGAATTGCCGGCGGTCCTGCGGCCCGGCGATCTCATGGTCTTCAACGACACCAAGGTCATCCCCGCCCAGCTCGAAGGGCGCCGGGTGAGAGCCGGGAGCCCCGAGGTCGCCATGGAGGTGACGCTGCACAAGCGTGCGAACGAGAGAAGCTGGCAGGCCTTCGCCAAGCCCGGGCGGCGGCTGGCCCCGGGCGACCGCATCCTGTTCGGCGAGGATCTGGCGGCCGAGGTCCTGGAGAAATCGCCT
Organism: Verrucomicrobiia bacterium; assembly: GCA_035482595.1. Taxonomy (GTDB): domain Bacteria; phylum Pseudomonadota; class Alphaproteobacteria; order Dongiales; family Dongiaceae; genus DASXQK01. The sequence continues at coordinate 2,330 of DATHQQ010000806.1, read as the reverse complement.
GCCGGCGACATCCTGCTGAGCTTCAACCGCGGCGGCCCCGGCCTGATGGCCGCCTTGCATCGCGTGGGCGTCATGCCGCTGCCGCCCTATATCCGCAAGCTCCGGCCCGTCGAGGCGGCGGACGCGGAGGACTACCAGACCGTCTATGCCGGCCCGGAGGGCGCGGTGGCGGCCCCCACCGCCGGGCTCCATTTCACGCCCGGGCTGCTGGAGCAATTGATGGCGCGAGGGATCGAGCGGGCGGTTCTGACGCTGCATGTGGGCGCCGGTACCTTCCTGCCGGTCAAGGCCGAGCGCATCGAGGAGCATCGCATGCATGCCGAATATGGCGAGATCCCCCCGGCCGCCGCCGAGGCCATCAGCCGGGCCAAGGCCGAGAGCCGGCGGATCGTCGCCGTCGGCACCACCTCGCTCCGATTGCTGGAATCCGCCGCATGGGCGGAGGGGCGGCTCAGCCCCTTCGCCGGCGACACCGAGATCTTCATCACCCCCGGCCATCGCTTCCGCGTGGTCGATCTGCTGATGACCAATTTCCATCTGCCGAAATCGACGCTCTTCATGCTGGTAGCGGCCTTCGCCGGGCTCGAGCGCATGAAGCAGGCCTATGCCCATGCGATCGCCTCGGACTATCGCTTCTTCTCCTATGGCGATGCCTCGCTGCTGGAGCGCGCCGCATGAGCGGCTCTTGCTTCGAGCTCCTGGCGCGGGACGGCAAGGCGCGCCGCGGGCGGATCCATACCGCCCACGGCACGGTGGAGACCCCGGCCTTCATGCCCGTGGGCACGGCGGGCACGGTCAAGGCCATGCTGCCGGGCTCCGTCGCCGCCACGGGGGCCGAGATCCTGCTGGGCAATACCTATCATCTCATGCTGCGGCCTGGCGCCGAGCGGGTGGCGGCGCTCGGCGGTCTGCACAAGTTCATGAACTGGCCGCGCCCGATCCTCACGGATTCCGGCGGCTTCCAGGTCATGAGCCTGTCGGAGCTGCGCAAGATCGGCGAGAAGGGCGTGGAGTTCCGCTCCCATCTCGACGGCAGCCGCCACACGCTGACGCCCGAGCGCAGCATCGAGATCCAGCATCTCCTCGATGCCGACATCACCATGTGCTTCGACGAATGCACCCCCTTCCCCGCCACGCCCGAGGAGGCCGCGAGCTCCATGCGGCTTTCCATGCGCTGGGCCGAACGCTGCCGCGCCGCCTTCAAGCAGCGCGAGGGCTATCTGGTCTTCGGCATCATGCAGGGCGGGATCTATGAGGATCTGCGTCGTGAATCCGCCGAGACGCTGGCCGCCATCGGCTTCGACGGCTATGCCATAGGCGGGCTTGCCATCGGCGAGGGTCAGCAGGAGATGTTCCGCATCCTCGATTTCGCCCCGGAGATGCTGCCGCAGAAGCGCCCGCGCTATCTGATGGGGGTGGGCCGCCCCGAGGATATCCTGGGGGCTGTCACCCGCGGCATCGACATGTTCGACTGCGTGATGCCGACCCGGGCGGGGCGCACAGGGGCGGCCTTCACCCGCTTGGGCGAGCTCAACATGCGCAACGCCCGCCATGCGGAGGATCCCGCCCCCATCGATACCGCCTGCGCCTGCCCGGCCTGCCGCGACTATTCCCGGGGCTATATCCATCATCTCGTGAAGTCGAAGGAGATCCTGGGCTCGATGCTGTTGACCTGGCACAACCTGCATTACTATCAGGAGCTGATGGCCGGCCTGCGCGAAGCGATCGCCGCCGGCGCTTTGGCGGATTTCACGGCAGGCTTCACGGCTCAGAGGGCCAAGGAAACGCCATGACCGACGACATCTACCAGGGCCTGACCCAACTCGGGCAAAAGACCGCCCAGCCCGCCTCGCCCGAGGAAGCAGCGCTGGATCGCGTGCCCAATCCCCATGTCGCGGACAACTACGTGGTGCGCTTCGTGCAGCCGGAGTTCACCTCCCTCTGCCCCATCACCGGCCAGCCCGATTTCGCCCATCTGGTGATCGACTACATCCCCGACCGCTGGCTGGTGGAATCGAAATCCCTCAAGCTCTATTTCAATTCCTTCCGCAATTACGGCGCCTTCCACGAGGCCTGCACCCTCGACATCGCCAAGAAGCTGGTCGGGGCTCTGGCCCCGCGCTGGCTTAGGATCGGGGGCTATTGGTATCCGCGCGGCGGCATGCCCATCGATGTCTTCTTCCAGACCGGCGCGCCACCCGAGGGCGCGTGGATCCCGCCGCAGGATGTCGCGTCTTATCGCGGGCGCGGGTAGGCTTGCGGGCGAAAGCGCCCTTGGCACCCCCCACCCCAACCCTCCCCCACAAGGGGGGAGGGGGAAGTAAGAAGCG
>DATHQQ010000805.1:0-3733 GCA_035482595.1 Verrucomicrobiia bacterium | reverse complement strand
ATCTTCTGGTCGATCCGAAGTTCAAGCCGCTGGCGGGCAATCTTGCCGCCTGGCCCCGCTCGCCCTCGAGCGTGGGGCGTTGGCTCAATTTCCCGGTCGAGGCGCGGCGCTTCAGCGACACGGGCGATCTGCACGCCATCGCCGAGGCCCTCGAGGTGTCGCTGCCCGGCGGCTACCGCCTGCTGGTCGGGCAGAACACTACGCCCCAACGCCGCATGCAGGTGGCGATCATCGAGGCGCTGGTCTGGTCGCTCCTGGCCATGGTCTGCCTCGGCCTCGCTGGCGGCCTGCTTCTCAGCCGCAACATGATCCGGCGCATCGAGCTCATCAACCGCAGCGCCGAGCGGATCATGCGGGGCGAGGTGAAGCATCGAATTCCCGTAGGCCAGGCCAATGACGAGTTCGACCGGCTGTCGGAAAATCTGAACCGCATGCTGGAGGAGATCGAGCGGCTGGTGGGGGGCATCCGCGCCGTCACCGACAATATCGCCCATGATCTGCGCAGCCCGCTGACGCGGCTGAAGAACCGCCTGGAGATGGCCATGGCGGAAAGCGGCGACCCGGCGGAACGCCGGGCGGCGATCGAGCGGGCGATCCAGGAGACCGATCAGCTGCTCGCCACCTTCGCCGCCCTGCTCTCCATCGCCGATGCCGAATCCGGTGCCCGGCGCGGCGACGTGAGCTCCGTCGACCTCGGCGAGGTGGCCAGCGACGTGGTCGAGCTCTATCAGCCCGTGGCCGAAGAGCACGGCCTGACGCTCGAGATGTCCGCTCAAGGCGCCATCGCGGTGCAAGGCAATCGCCAGCTGCTGCTGCAAGCGGTGGCCAACCTGATCGACAATGCGGTCAAATATGGCGAGGGCGGCAACCGCATCCAGGTCGAGGTCGCGGCCCATCCCCAGGGGCCCTCGATATCCGTCGCCGACGACGGCCCCGGGATTCCCGCCGCCGAGCGCGACCATGTCCTGGAGCGTTTCGTGCGATTGGATGCGAGCCGGACCACCTCGGGAAGCGGGCTGGGGCTCAGCCTCGTCGCCGCCATTGCCCAGCAGCACGGCGCGACCCTGGAGCTGACCGACACGCGAGCCGGGGCGAGCCGGCCGGGCCTGACGGCCATCCTGCGATTCCCCTCGGCGACCACGGGACAGCCGGCCGTCCTGCAGACCACCCATTCCGAGCCGCTGGTGCTTGCGCCGGCCGGCAAGCGTTCCCGGCCCGCGCACGCCTAAGCGCCGGCGCGATCCCATCCCCGCGCCGCAGGGGACAATCATTCCGCAAATCCGGCTGGCCAAAGTTCGCGCCATCGGCTAGCGTCCGCGGACCGAGTGTAGGGAAGCCGGTGCGCTCAAAAGGCAATTCCGGCGCTGCCCCCGCAACTGTAGACGGTTAGACCCTTGCCTGCCTCCTCAGGCGCAAGTCACTGACCCGAAAGGGTTGGGAAGACGGCATAGGTCGGTGACCCGAAGCCAGGAAACCTGCTCGGTCCCTTCAAACGGCACAGCTTCCTCGGAGGGGGGAACGCCAGATGGCATCGCTTTCTTCGCCTCGTCACGGCAGCGCGACAGTCTCTTTGGTCCTGGGCGGCGCGCGCTCGGGCAAGAGCCGCTTTGCCGAGAATCTGCTCGAAGCCTATGCCGGACAGCGCATCTATCTCGCCACGGCAGAGCCCGGCGATGAGGAGATGCGCACCCGCATCGCCGATCACCGGCAGCGGCGCGGCGAAGGCTGGCGCACCGTCGAGGCGCCGCTGGATGTCGCGTCGGCGATCACCGGGGCCGGAGAAGACGCCGTCCTGCTGGACTGCCTCACGCTGTGGCTCGCCAATCTCATGTCCGGAGGCCGCGATATCCGCGAGGCGACGGAAGGTCTCGGCAAAGCGCTCGCCGGTGCCCGAGCCCCGGTCGTACTGGTGAGCAACGAGGTCGGCCTCGGCATCGTTCCCGACAACCCGCTCGCGCGCGCGTTTCGCGACCACGCCGGGCGCCTCAACCAGACCATGGCGGCGCTCGCCGACCGCGTCTTCTTCCTCGCCGCGGGCCTGCCCATGACCTTGAAGGATAGAGCCTGCATGAAAGAAGGGGCTGCATGACTACCAAGATTCCCGCCACCGTCGTCACCGGATTTCTCGGCGCCGGAAAGACCAGCCTGATCCAGCACCTCCTGCGCACCGCCAATGGCCGGCGCCTCGCCCTCATCATCAACGAGTTCGGCGACATCGGCGTCGACGGCGAGATCCTCAAGGGCTGCCGGATCCAGGGCTGCGAGGACGAGAATCTGATCGAGCTCGCCAACGGCTGCATCTGCTGCACCGTCGCGGACGACTTCCTGCCGACCATGGCGGCGCTGCTCAATCGGCCCTCGCCCCCGGACCATATCGTGATCGAGACCTCCGGCCTGGCGCTGCCGAAGCCCTTGATCAAGGCCTTCACCTGGCCCGAGGTGCGGACCCGCGTGACCGTCGACGGGGTCATCGCCGTGGTCGATGGCCCCGCCGCCGCGGCTGGGCGCTTCGCCGAGGATCTCGAGGCACTGGCTGCGCTGCGCGCCGCCGATCCCAGCCTCGATCACGACAGCCCGCTGGCCGAGCTCTTCGAGGATCAGCTGGCCTGCGCCGATATCGTGATCCTCAACAAGTCCGATCAGATGGATCCGGCGGCGCGCGCGGCCGCCGAGCAGGCGGTCGCGGAGAAGCTGCGGCCTTCCGTCAAGGTCGTGCCGGCGAGTTTCGGGGCCATCGATGCCCGGATTCTGCTCGGCATCGGGGCCGCCGCCGAGGACGATCTCGCCCAGCGTCCCAGCCGTCACGACGCCGAGGGCGAGCACGACCACGACGATTTCGAGAGCTTCCATGTCGAGCTGCCGGAGCTGGGCTCCACGCAGAAGCTCCTGGAGGCGATCGCTGCGGCGGTATCCACCAACGACATCCTGCGCATCAAGGGATTTCTCGCCGTGGCCGGAAAGGAGATGCGCCTCGTGCTTCAGGGCGTCGGGGGCCGGCTGCAGCACTACTACGACCGTGCCTGGGCGCCGGGCGAAACGCGGGCGAGCCGGCTGGTGGTGATCGGGCTGAAGGGTCTCGATCGCAGGGCCATCACCGCCGTGCTTGCCGCCGGCGCCGACTGAGGCCCGATGCATCTTCTCGCCGCCCAGCCCGGCAGCATTTCCGACGGCAGCGCCGCCCTCGATCTCGGCCAATTGCCGGGCGATATCGTTTTTCTGTCTTCGGCCGATACCGAGCTGGCATGCCTGGCGGCGGCACAAGACCGATTGGGGCCGGAAGTGCCGAGCCTCAGGCTCGTGAATCTCCTGCGGCTGGGGCACAACCTCTCCATAGACCTCTATCTGGACAAGGTCGTCTCTCGAGCCCGGTTGGTGATCCTCCGCCTGCTCGGCGGCGCAGGGTACTGGTCCTATGGCGTCGAGCAGCTCGCGTCCCTCTGCCGCGAGAGGGGCATCCCTTTCGCGGCTTTGCCGGGCGACGACCAGCCGGATGCCGGACTGATGGAGCTCTCGACGGTGTCCGCCGAGACGATGAACCGCCTCTGGCGCTATTGCATCGAGGGCGGGATCGAGAATGCGACCCATCTTCTGCGCTTTGCCGGGACGCTGACCGGACGCGAGGAAGCCTGGCGAGAGCCGGTGCCCTTGCTGCGCGCCGGCCTTTACTGGCCGGGCCTCGAGCTGCCGGGCTACGAGGACCTCGCTGTCCGCTGGAAGCGCGATCGCCCTGTTG
>DATHQQ010000804.1:0-13740 GCA_035482595.1 Verrucomicrobiia bacterium | reverse complement strand
GGCCGAGTTGCGCCACGCGACGGCGGGGCTTCCGGCGCGGCCGCCGCGGCTTTGGCAATTCTAGGGGGTCGCTCGCATGCATCTCACGCCGCGCGAGAAGGACAAGCTTCTGGTCTACATGGCCGCCCAGCTCGCCCAGCGGCGCCTGGCGCGGGGGCTGAAGCTCAATCATCCCGAGGCGGTCGCGCTCATCTCCGATTTCCTCGTCGAGGGTGCGCGCGACGGCCGAACCGTCGCTGAGCTCATGCGCGACGGGGCCGGCGTGCTCACCCGCGCCCAGGTCATGGAGGGGGTGGCGGAGATGATTCCCGAGGTCCAGGTCGAGGCCACCTTTCCCGACGGGACCAAGCTGGTCACCGTGCATCAACCGATCCGCTGAGAGGGCGCACCCATGATCCCCGGCGAGATCCTGACCGCCCCCGGCGATATCGAGATCAATGCCGGTCGGGAGACGATCCTCCTGAGCGTGGCCAATACCGGCGACCGGCCGATTCAGGTCGGCTCCCATTATCATTTCTTCGAGACCAACCCGGCGCTCGCCTTCGATCGCACCAAGGCGCGCGGCTATCGTCTCGCCATTCCGGCCGGCACCGCGGTTCGCTTCGAGCCGGGGCAGAGCCGCGAGATCCGCCTCGTCGCCTTCGCGGGCGCGCGGATCGCCCAGGGCTTCCGCGGCGAGATCGCCGGGCCTCTCGATGAGGCCGCAAGATGACCACCCGCATCGCCCGGCGCGCCTATGCCGATATGTTCGGACCCACAACCGGCGACCGCGTCCGCCTGGCCGATACCGAGCTCTTCATCGAGGTGGAGCGCGATCTCACGGTCTATGGCGAGGAGGTGAAGTTCGGCGGCGGCAAGGTGATCCGCGACGGCATGGGCCAGAGCCAGCGGAGCCGTGCCGCCGGCGCGGTTGATACCGTCATCACCAATGCGCTGATCCTCGACCATTGGGGAATCGTGAAGGCGGATATCGCCATCAAGGACGGCCGCATCGCGGCCATCGGCAAGGCCGGCAATCCCGATATCCAGCCGGGCGTCGACATCGTCATCGGCCCCGGCACGGAGATCATCGCCGGCGAAGGCCGAATCGCGACCGCCGGCGGCATCGATGCCCATATCCACTTCATCTGCCCGCAGCAGATCGAGGAGGCGCTCTATTCCGGCATCACCACCATGCTGGGCGGCGGCACCGGCCCGGCCACCGGCACGGCGGCCACCACCTGCACCCCCGGGCCCTGGCATATCGGCCGCATGCTCCAGGCGGCCGAAGCCTTCCCCATGAACCTCGGCTTCTTCGGCAAGGGAAATGCCTCGATGCCCGAGGCGCTGATCGAGCAGATCGAGGCCGGCGCCTGCGGCCTCAAGCTGCATGAGGATTGGGGCACCACCCCGGCGGCGATCGACTGCAGCCTGAGGGTCGCCGATCGCTATGACGTCCAGGTGGCGATCCATACCAACACCCTCAATGAATCGGGCTTCGTCGAGGACACGATCGCCGCCATCAAGGGGCGCACGATCCATGCCTTCCACACCGAGGGTGCCGGCGGCGGCCATGCGCCGGACATCATCCGGCTCTGCGGCGAGGCCAATGTCCTGCCGTCGTCGACCAACCCGACACGGCCCTATACGGCGAACACGATCGACGAGCATCTCGACATGCTCATGGTCTGCCATCACCTGGACCCGGCCATCCCCGAGGATATCGCCTTCGCCGACAGCCGCATCCGGCGCGAGACCATCGCCGCCGAGGACATCCTGCACGACCTCGGCGCCTTCTCCATGATCTCCTCCGACAGCCAGGCCATGGGCCGCGTCGGCGAGGTCATCATCCGCACCTGGCAGACGGCGGACAAGATGCGGCGCCAGCGCGGCCGGCTGCCGGAGGAGGCGGGCGACAACGACAACCGCCGCGCCAAGCGCTATATCGCCAAATACACCATCAACCCGGCCATCGCCCATGGCATCGCCCATGAGGTCGGCTCCATCGAGGCCGGCAAGCTGGCCGATCTCGTGCTGTGGTCGCCGGCCTTCTTCGGGGTGAAGCCGGAGATGGTGCTGAAGGGCGGCAGCATCGCTGCCGCCGCCATGGGCGATCCCAATGCTTCCATCCCCACGCCCCAGCCGGTGCATTTCCGTCCGATGTTCGCCGGCTTCGGTCGCTGCATGACGGCGAGCGCTGTCACCTTCGTCAGCGCCGCCGCAGCCTCGCGCGATCTCGCAGGCTCTCTGGGCCTCGTCCGCCCGCTGGTCGCCGTCGCCAATACCCGCGGCGGCCTCTCCAAGGCCAGCATGATCCACAACGGCGCCACGCCCAGGATGGCCGTCGATCCCGAGACCTATGAGGTGCGGGCCGATGGCGTGCTGCTCACCTGCGCCCCGGCGGAGGTCCTGCCCATGGCGCAGCGATATTTCCTATTCTAAGGAGCCTATCCGAGAAATGAATCGCATCAGGCAGGTGGCGAAGGCCGGGAGCTGGCCGGCCGCGGAGGCCCGGGAAACCTTCACCCTGACCTATGAGGAGCGCTATCGCCGGCGCGGCGTGTTTCGCACCCAAGCGGGCGAAGACTGCCTGCTCGATCTGCCGAGGCCAGTGCTGCTGGAGGACGGCGACGGGCTTCAGCTCCCCGACGGCGGCTTCATCCTCGTGCGCGCGGATCTGGAACCCGTCATCGAGGTGCGGGCCACCTCCCCGGCCATGCTCTGCCGGCTCGCCTGGCATCTCGGGAATCGACATCTGCCGGCGGAGATCAAGCCCGGGCGGATCCTCATCCGGCCCGACCATGTGATCCAGGCGATGCTCGAGGGCCTCGGCGCTCGGCTGAAGGCCGTGCGCCTGCCCTTCAACCCGGAGGGTGGCGCCTATGCGGCGCCGGCCGGCGAGCACGCGCCGGAGCATGGTCATGAGCATGGCCATGACCAGCCTTGAAGCGGCCGGGCTCTACCGCCTCATGGCCTGGCTATCGCCCGCTTATCCCACGGGCGCCTTCAGCTACAGCCACGGGCTGGAATACGCCGTCGAGGCGGGGCTGGTCGGCGAGGCCGGCTCTCTCGCCGCCTGGGTCCGCACGGTGGTCGAGAAGGGCGCGGGCTGGATCGACGCCCTGATCCTGGCCGAGGCTTGGCGCGCCGCGGCGGCGGCGGATCTCGCCCGGCTGGTCGAGGTCGCGATCATGGCGGCCGCCTGGCGCGGCACGGCGGAGATGGCGCTGGAGAGCGAAGCCCAGGGCCGGGCCTTTCTGACGGCGACACGGGCCGCCTGGCCCCACCCTTTGCTCGACGCACTGGCCGGGAGCGGCGAGACGATTGTTCTGCCGGTCGCAGTGGGTGCGGCGGCCGGGGCGGCGGAGATTCCCCTGGACCTCTCGCTCCAGGCCTATCTGCAAAGCCTCGCCGGCAATCTCGTCTCTGCTGGCCTCCGGCTGATCCCGCTTGGCCAGACCGATGGGCAGCGCGTGATCGCAGGGCTGGCGCCCGTTGTCGCCGAGTGTGCCCGGCGCGCCCTTGCCGCCGAGCTCGAGACGGCGGGCAGCGCCGCCCCGCTCATCGACTGGTGCTCCATGCGACATGAAACCCAATATACGAGGCTCTTCCGCTCATGAACTCCTCCCCGAATGGACCGCTTCGCGTCGGAGTCGGCGGGCCGGTCGGCTCCGGCAAGACCGCGCTGGTCGATCGCCTCTGCAAACACATGCGCGAGGGCTATGACATCGCCGTCGTGACCAACGACATCTACACCAAGGAGGATGCCCAGTTCCTGACCCGCTCGGGTGCCCTGGCGCCGGAGCGCATCGTCGGGGTGGAGACCGGAGGCTGCCCCCATACGGCGATTCGCGAGGACGCTTCGATCAATCTCGCCGCCGTGGCCGAGATGTCGACGCGATATCCGGACCTCGATCTCGTCTTCATCGAATCCGGCGGCGACAATCTGGCGGCCACCTTCAGCCCCGAGCTCGCCGACATCACCCTCTATGTCATCGACGTCGCGGCGGGCGACAAGATCCCGCGCAAAGGCGGACCCGGTATCACCCGATCCCACCTGCTGATCATCAACAAGGTCGATCTGGCACCTCTCGTCGGCGCCGATCTCGCCGTCATGGACCGCGACGCCCGCAAGATGCGCGGCGAGCGCCCCTTCATCTTCACCAATCTCAAGGAAAACCGCGGCGTTGCGGAGATCGCCGATTTCATCGTCCGCACCGGCGGACTGGGCTGAGAGTCCCCGGTCGAACGGGCAACCTCACTCCCAGTCGTCACATGCCTTCCTCTGGGAGTTCCCCAAGCCCTTCAACAAGAAGGTCCTGAGCTTCATCGGCCGCCACCGCTGAGGCGAAGGGATATTTCGGCCGAGGCCTCGCCTGGGCGTTTGGCGGGTTCTATATGGGAAGGGCGATCCAGCCGTTTGACGCTCATCTCACCGGAGGGAAAAATGATGCATCCGTTAACGACTCGTTGGCTTTGGGCCGTCGTCGCCTGCGTGATATGGCTCGGCGCACCGCTGATGGCCTCCGCCGCACCGGTCTCGTTCCAGGTCAAATTGGACGGGGCCCAGCAGATGCCGGCGGTGCAGACCAATGGCAGCGGGACGGCCGATCTGAGCTATGACCCCGATACCCATGTCCTCACCTGGAATGTCGAGTTCGGCGGCCTCAGCGGACCGGCCACCATGGCGCACTTCCATGGGCCCGCCCCCGCCGGCAAAAATGCCGGGGTTCTGATCTGGATGAGCGAGAAGGGCAAGATGGACCCGGTTCCGAGCCCTCTCAAGGGCCAGGCGACCCTGACCGACGCCGAGGCGGCCGATCTGACCGCCGGCAATCTCTATATCAATATCCATACGGCGGCGCATAAGGACGGGGAGATTCGCGGACAGGTCATCCTGCCGCAATAGTCCCGCAGGAGACCAAGCTCGTGCCGGCGGTCAGGCCGGCACGAGTGGCCGTTTTCGGTGTCTGCCCCCCATCTCGTCATCCCCGCGGAGGCGGTGGCGCCTCACGCCGCGTCGTGAAAGATGATCCCCAGCGTGAAGCGCTCGCCCCGGTGCAGTGTGCTGACGCCGTGGCGTAGATTGGCGCGGTAGACCCCGCGGGCACCCTGGACCGGGCGGTGGTGGACGGCGAAGATGACCGCCTCGCCCTGGCTGAGCGGCACCACCTCGGCGCGGGATTGCTGGCGCGGCCGCTGCTCCGTCAGCACAAACTCGCCGCCGCTGAAATCCGCCTCAGGTTCGCTCAGCAGAATCGTGAGCTGCAGCGGAAAGACATAGGCGCCATAGAGATCCTGATGCAGCCGGTTGTAGTCACCGGATCCATATTTCAGCATCAGCGGCGTCGGGCGTGTCTGACCGGCGACGTGGCATTCGGCGAGGAAATCCTCGAGGGCCGGCGGGAAGCGCCGCGCCTCCCCCAGCGCCTCGCCCCAGCGGTTGGCAAGGGGTGCCAGCCGGGCATAGAAGGCCTCGCGCAGCTTCGCGACGGCGGCGGGCAGCGGATAGGCAAAATACTGATATTCACCTTGGCCGTAGCCGTGATGCTGCATCACGATGCGGCGGCGAAAGCGATCTCCCTCCCCATAGAGCCCGATCAGTGCGCGGCATTCCGGGGGCGTCAGCAAAGGCGGGGTGGTTGCGAAGCCCGACTGGTCGAGACGCTCCGCAAGCACCGCCCAATCCAGCTTCGCCAAGCTTATTTTCGCCATCGCGATTTCCTCGTTCCCGATCTCGCGAATCTGGGCTGCTGCCGCCCTTATCGCTATCCGGGCCTTGCGCGTTCTTCTCCAGCGTCATTCCCGGAAGGAAGTTGATCCGATGCGCCTATCGTTCCGGCGCCGGCGGGGACCCTAATCCCGCGGCGCCTGCGCCCCGGTCATGATGGCGACGGCCTCGGGCATGGAGCATGTCTTGGGATCGACGACGCAGATGCGCCGGCCGAGGCGATGGATGTGGATGCGGTCGGCCAGCTCGAAGACATGGGGCATGTTGTGGCTGATGAGCACGATGGGCAGGCCCTTGCGCTTGACGTCCTGGATCAGCTCCAGCACCCGGCGCGCCTCCTTGACGCCGAGGGCCGCCGTCGGCTCGTCCATGATGATGACCCGGCTGCCGAAGGCGGCGGCACGGGCGACCGCGATGCCCTGGCGCTGACCGCCGGAGAGGGTCTCCACCGCCTGATTGATATTCTGGATCGTGGTCAGCCCGAGGGAATTCAGCTTGTCGCGCGCCTCGCGCTGCATGCGCGCCCGGTCGAGCTTGAAGAAGATGCGCCCGAGGATTCCCTCGGCGCGCTTTTCGCGGCCGAGAAAGAGGTTGTCGGCGATGCTGAGAGCCGGCGACAGGGCCAGGTTCTGATAGACCGTCTCGATTCCGGCGCGCCTGGCATCCAGCGGCGAGCGGAAGGTGACCGGCCGCCCCTCCAGCCGGATCTCGCCGTGATCGGGAATCACCGCGCCGGTCAGCGCCTTGATCAGGGTCGATTTCCCGGCCCCGTTGTCGCCGATGACGGCCAGGATCTCGCCGGGATAGAGATCGAAATCGGCATGATCGAGCGCCGTCACCCTTCCATAGCGCTTGACCAGCCCATGGGCCGATAGCAGCGGGATCTCGGCGCCGTTCCTCATGAGCTGAGCTTCCGCAGCCACTGGTCGATGGCGACGGCGACGATGATCAGGAGACCGACGGCGAACTCCTGCCACAGCACATTGACGCCGGAGAGCGCCAGCCCGTTGCGGAAGACGCCGACGATGAGCGCGCCGATCAGGGTCCCGATGATGGAGCCGCGGCCGCCGAAGAGGCTGGTCCCGCCGATCACCACGGCGGTGATGCTGTCGAGATTCGAGGTCACCCCCGCCTGGGGGCTGACCGAGCCGATGCGACCGATGAGCGCCCAGCCGGCGAGCGCGCAAACCGCGCCCGCCACGACATAGACCGAAATCAGCGTGCGGCTGGTCCGGATCCCCGAGAGCCTTGCCGAATCCGGATCGTCGCCGGTTGCGTGGAGATGGCGGCCCCAGGCCGTCCAATTGAGCAGATACCAGAACAGCGCCACCAGCAGCAGCATGAAGACCGAGCCATAGGTGAGGCGCGCGCCGAGGAAGTCGATGGTGGTGCCGAACCATTGCAGCAGCGGCGCCGTGGTCTCGATGTCCTGGGCCCTTATGGTCTCGCTCTGGGAGTACCAGAGATTGAGGGAGAAGAAGATGTTCCAGGTCCCGAGCGTCACGATGAAGGGCGGCATGCGGACGAGGGAGATCAGCGAGCCGTTGATCAGGCCGCAGAGCGCGCCCACGCCGATCCCGACAAGGATCGCCAGATAGTCCGGCAGGCCGATATCCACGGCCAGCCGTCCCATCACCACCGAGCAGAGCACCATGATGGCGCCGACCGAGAGGTCGATGCCGGCGGTCAGGATGATGATGGTCTGGGCCACCCCCAATATGCCGATGATCGTTACCTGCTGGATGATCAGCGACAGATTGAAGGGATGGAGGAAGCGATGGCCGACGGCGATGCTGAAGAAGACCACGCCCAGGAGAAGCACGAAGGCGGGGATCGTCGTCGGATGGCTGTGCAGGAAGTGCTGAAGCCGGCGGAGCGCGCCTTCGTGCTCCTCATCCTCGACGGGAGCGCTCGGCAGGGTGGAGGTAGTCATCCTTATCCCCCGATGCTGCGGCGGGGAGGGGCGGCAGGCGGCCGCCCCTGCGCCTCAGCTCAGCCTCGCGCTTTCGGCTCTCTTGTTCAACCCCAGCACTTCGCCAGACCCTGGGTCGAATCCAGGGAGGGCAGGCCCGGGACCGGCTTGTCCGTGATGAGCTCGACGCCCGTGTTGTAGAAATCCAGACCCGGGGTGAGCTCCGGCTTCTTGCCGGATTTGGCATATTCCGCCAGCGCATCGATGCCTTTGGAGGCCATGAGCAGCGGGAATTGCATCGAGGTCGCCCCGATGATGCCCGCCTTCACGTTCTTCACACCCGGGCAGCCGCCGTCGACGGAAACGAGCAGCACGTCCTTCTCCTTGCCGACCGCCTTCAGGGCCTGATAGGCGCCCGCCGCCGCCGGCTCGTTGATGGTGTAGACGACGTTGATGTCGGGATCCTTCTGCAGCAAATTCTCCATCGCCGTGCGCCCGCCCTCCTCGGCGCCGCCCGTGACGTCGTGTCCGACGATTCTGGCGTCGACCTCGTCGCCGATATGCTTGGCATCCTTGATGTCGATACCGAAGCCCTGGAGGAAGCCCTGGTCGCGCAGCACGTCGACCGTGACCTGGTTGGGGCTGAGGTCAAGGAGCGCAATCTTGGCCGAGGCCGCCTTGTCGCCCAGGGTCGCCTTTGCCCATTGGCCGATGAGCTCGCCGGCCTTGAAATTGTCGGTGGCGAAGGTCGCGTCGGCGGCAGTGATGGGATTCAGTGGCGTATCGAGGGCGATCACCAATATGCCCGCCTGGCGCGCCTTCTCGACCGTGGGCACGATGGCCGCGGTGTCGCTGGGGGTGATCAATATGCCCTTGGCACCGGCGGCGATCAGGCTCTCGATGGCCTCGACCTGGGCCTGGTTGTCGCCGTCATACTTGCCGGCGAAGGTCATGAGCTTGACGCCGGCCTTCTCGGCCTCGGCCTCGGCACCCTGGCGCATCTTGACGAAGAAAGGATTGGTATCGGTCTTGGTGATGAGGCCGACGGTGGCCTGTTGCGCCATTGCGCCGCCGGCGCCGAACATGATTGCACCGGCCACCGCGCCGGCGAAGACGAGCCGCCCGAACTGCTTCGACATCGCTTCCTCCCGGGTTTCAGATCCATTGGGAACGGCTGTTTCCGCCGCTCCGTGTCAGGCCCAACACCGCCTGCGCCTCACCATAGAAAAGATTCCCTGCCGAGCTGTCAATAAATTCATCCAGTGGATAGATTTATTGACAGCATCCCGGGGGAGACGCATCCTCGGCGGGCTTGGCCAACCCGCCGGCAGCCCTGGGAGCCTGTCCGAACAATCGCTAGGCTCCTGGCTGCATATTGCAATCGAAAGAAGCGGCGGATGACAGAGGAACGCCCTTTGGGCCCGATCAAGGGCCGACCGTTCGATATCAGGAGCGGCATGGCGTCCGCCGGCGCCGCCATGGCGGCCGGCCCAGCGCCACGCGCTTTCGATCATGCCCGGGGCAGCAATCAGAACGGCGTCCGGCTCTACAACGAACGTCTGGTCCTCTCCTTGATCCGTCGTCACCGCAATCTATCCAAGGTGGAGATCGCGCGGCTGACCGGGCTTTCGGTCCAGACCGCCTCGGGCATCGTCGGCCGGTTGGAGCAGGACGGACTCCTTCTGCGCCGCGATCCCCAGCGGGGCCGGGTGGGCCAGCCGGCAATACCCTTCACGTTGCACCCCGAAGGCGCCCTCTCTCTCGGCCTCAAGATCGGACGGCGGAGCTGCGATCTCGTGCTGATCGATTTCCTCGGCCATGTCCGCCACCGGCTGCACGAGACCTATCCCTACCCTCTGCCCGCCCCGCTCACCCGCTTCGTCGCGGACAATCTGGAGCGTCTGACCCGGACGCTGCCGTCCGAGCAGCAGCAGCGCATCACCGGGCTCGGCGTCGCCCTTCCCTTCGAGCTCTGGAATTGGGAGAGCGAGGTGGGGGCGCCGGCCGGCGCCATGCAAAGCTGGCGTTCTGTCGATATCCAGGCGGAGATCGCCCGAATCTGTCCCTGGCCCGTCAGCCTCTGCAACGACGCCACCGCCGCCTGCGGCGCCGAGCTCTTCTTCGGCGAGGGCGCCCGCTTTCGCGACTTCGTCTATTTCTTCATCGGCTCCTTCATCGGTGGCGGCATCGTGCTGGACGGCAATCTCTATGCCGGCCGCACGGGCAATGCCGGCGCCGTCGGCTCCATGCCGATTGCCGCCGAGGGGCCCATTGCCGCGGGCGGCGCGACCCAGCAGCTCATCCGTTCCGCCTCGATCTATGTGCTGGAGAAGAAGCTGATCGCCGCCGGCAAGGATCCAGCGCGGATCTGGCAATCGCCCGATGCCTGGGGGGATTTCGGCCCTCAACTCGATGAGTGGATCGAGGAGACCGCGGCGAGCCTGGCCCAGGCCGTCGTGGCCGCCATATCGGTCATCGATTTCGAGGCCGCGATCATCGACGGCGCCTTCCCGGCCGAGGTCCGCCAGCGCATCCTGGCCCGTACGGCCGAGAAGGTGACGGGGCTCGATTGCCAGGGGCTTTCGCCCGTTCAGTTCAGCGCCGGCACCATCGGCAGCGACGCGCGGGCCATCGGCGGGGCGGCCCTGCCGCTGCTGGCCTCCTTCGCCCGGGACCGCGAGGTGCTGTTCAAGGAACCGGCGCAGATGGCGGCAAGATGATCCTGGTCGCGGGCGAGGCGCTGTTCGACCTCTTCGTCACCGCCGACGACGGCAGCGGCTTCACCTTCAATGCCCGCCCGGGGGGATCGCCCTTCAATGTCGCCATCGGGCTGGCGCGGCTCGGCCAGAGCACGGCCTTTCTCGGCGGCTTGTCGGTGGATTTTCTCGGCGGCCGGCTGATGCGTCTCCTGACCGCCGAAGGGGTGGCCACGAATTTCATCCAGCACCGGCGCCAGCCGACGACCCTCAGCGTCGTCGGGCTCAACAGCGAGGGCGCGGCAGCCTACGCCTTCACCGGGGAGGGCGCGGATCGGGTCGTGCTCGCCGAAGATATGCCGGCCCTGCCGGCGGACTGCCGCGCCATCCATCTCGGCTCCTTCTCCGCCGTGCTCGAACCCATCGGCGGCGTGATGGAGTCTCTCCTGCGCCGCGAGTCGAGCCGCCGGCTCATCGCTTATGATCCCAATATCCGCATCACCATCGAGCCGGATATCGAGGTCTGGCGGCGGAAGCTCGACAGCCTCCTGCCCTTTCTGCATCTGCTGAAGATCAGCCTGGAGGATCTCAATTTGCTCTTCCCCGGGGCCGATCCCGCCGAGCTGGCGCGGCGCTGGATCGGCCGGGGGCCGCGCCTCGTCGTGCTGACCCGCGGCAGCCAGGGCGCCTGGGGCTGGACCGCCAGGGCCGAGGTGGAGATCGCGGCCGTGCCGACCGAGCTGGTCGACACCGTCGGCGCCGGCGACAGCTATCAGGCCGCCCTCCTCGCCGGCCTCGCCGAGACCGGGCGTCTCGATCCGGCCGCGCTCGCGACACTGACGCAGGCGAGCCTCGCCCAGCTTCTCGCCTTCGCCGGCACCGCCGCGGCCATCACATGCTCGCGCCGCGGCGCCGACCTGCCGCGGCGGAAGGAGTTGCCGCCGCTGTCGGGAAGCTGACGCGGGCGCTCCCCGCAGTCTCCTCCGTCATTCCGGCGAAAGCCGGAATCCAGAGGCCGCATGTCACGCTGCCTGCCGCTCGCCCTGGACCCCGGCTTTCGCCGGGGTGACGGCAGAGAAGATGCGACTTCGCCTTCCTAACGCCACGCCTTGCCGAACCGCAGCACCCCCTCGATCAGCGAATCGATGTGTCGTTCCTGGGTGCGGTGATTGACGAGCGCCGCGCGGATGGCGAGCTTGCCGTCGATCGTGGTGGTGGAGGGCGCCGCGATGCCGGATTCATGCAGATCGGCGACGATCTCCGCATTCACCCGATCGGCCTCGACGGCGCGGTAGCGGAAGCAAACGATATTGAGCTGGGCCGGGGCCAGCAGTTCCAGCTCGGGCCTTGCTGCGATCTTCTGCTCGAGGACGCGGGCCAGCGCGCAGCTTCGCGACATGGCCGCCCCCAGCGCTTCGGTGCCATGGACCTTGAGGGTGAACCAGGTCTTGAGGGCGCGGAATCCGCGCGAGAGATCGGGCCCGAAATCGCAGGGCCAGGGAGAGCCGGCCGCAAGCCCGCGCGTCTCCCGGCGCAGATAGGCGGCAGGCGCCGCGAAGCTGGCGCGGTGGCGATCCCCGTCGCGCACCAGGAGATAGCCCGCGTCATAGGGCACCTGGCCCCATTTGTGAAAATCGAAGGCGATGGAATCCGCCCGCTCGATGCCGCGGAACAACGGCGCCAGATCCGGCGCCATCATGGCGAGCGCGCCATAGGCCGCATCGACATGGAACCAGATCCCCTCGCGCTTCGCGAGATCGGCAAGTCCGGCCAGATCGTCCACCGCGCCCACATCTACCGTCCCGGCCGTGCCGACCAGCAGGAAGGGCGTGAAGCCTTGCACGCGATCTTCGGCGATTGCCGCCGTCAGCGCCGCAAGATCCATGCGCTGGCGCGCGTCGGTGGCAATCCGGCGCAATGCAGCGCTGCCGAGCCCCGCGAGATCGACGGCCTGGCGGACGCAGCCATGGGCGGCGGCGGAGGTATAGGCGATGAGACGCTTGCCCCCGGCGGCGAGGCCCTGGCGGCGCACCTCGAACCCCAGCACCGTGGTCCGCGCGATCAGCACGGCCATGAGATTGGCCATGGAGGTGCCGGTGACGAAGAGGCCGCTGGCGGTCTCGGGAAAGCCGAAGAGCTCGCGCATCCAGATCAGGATCTGGCGCTCGACCTCGATGGGCATGTGATCGCGCCCGCCGAGATTGGCGTTGAGCCCCGCGGCCAGCATCTCCGCCAGCATGCCCACGGGCGTGCCGCCGCCATGGACCCAGCCCATGAAGCCGGGATGGGCATTGCCGGTGGAAAACGGCAGCACATCCTGCATGAATCGCCCATGAGCCTCGGTGAGGCTCGAGGCCGCCCGCGGCAGCGGCTCGCGAAAGCGCGCCCGTGCCTCGTCTGGAATTGGCTGCCAAACTGGCCGATTCTCGATGCCCTCGATATAGTCGAGGATGTCGTCCAGCATGCGATGGCTCTGAGCGCGGAAGCTCGGCCAGTCCGTGGGATCAAGGCTCTGATCGCTGCGCGAGGGGTCGGGATTTGTCATGGCGGATCCGGGTTCGTGTGCTCAGCGTTTATGGCGCCGTGCGCGACCGGACTCCAGGCAAATTCCCAACCCCTCGCCGCGCTCTTCCCCCTCTCCCGCTCCTAAGCGCGGGAGAAGGTTTCCTTCGCTGTGCGCCTTACCGATATCCCGTCTCGATCAGCGGAATCAGCGGGCCGATGCTCTCCGGCGTGACCACGCCGGCGCCGGTGTTGAGCGAAAGGCCCGGCATCTTGTACTTGGCCGTCAGCACGCATTGCAGCACCGGCATGAATCCCTGGAGATAGAGCAGCTGATCCAGGGTAACGGTGACATAGCCCGATTTCAGCCCGTCGATGGTCGCGGGCGCCAGATCAATGCCGCCGACGGTGATGTCGCCCGGCTTCTTGCCGGCCTTCTTCAGCACGTCCTGGAGCACGCCGGTGACGCCGCCGTGCTGCGTTCCGATCGCCTTCAGGTTGGGATGGCTCTGGACATAGGCGGCCAGCACCGGCACGGCCAGCGACGGATCGGAATTGGCCTCCTGTGTGATCTCCAGCCGGTCGACCTTGAGCCCCGCTTTCTCCAGCGTATCGGCGAGGCCCTTCTCGGAGAGGCCGCGCTCCGCCTGGCTGAAGACGCCATAGACCATGGCCTCGTCGCCGGATTTGAGATGACCGGCATCGATCATCCGCTGCGCGGTCAATGAGCCGCCGGCATAGAGGTCGACTCCGGCATAGCCGAAGCCCTGGGGACCATAGTTCTTCTGCAGCTCGCTCAGGGGCGAATTGCCGTCGGTGACGACGATGCCCTGGCTCACCGCCTGCTTGACCAGATCGGCGAAGGCGTCATTGCCGGGATGGCCCATGATGACGATGCAGGAGGGCCGCGCGGCCAGCGC
>DATHQQ010000803.1:0-2243 GCA_035482595.1 Verrucomicrobiia bacterium | reverse complement strand
GACCCTGCCTGCCCGCTATCGCTTCACGCTTGCTCACGCCGCCGCCAGCAACCGGTCCTTGCTCACCGCCTCGCCGACGAACTCGCGCACGATCTCGCCCTTCTTCATCACCAGGATTCGGTCGGCAAGTGCCAGCACCGTCTCCGGTTCGGTCGAAACCACGATGATGCCAAGCCCCTCCTCGCGCAAGCCGCGGACGATCTGCACCACATCGTCCTTGGCGCCCACATCCATGCCTCGTGTGGGCTCGCTCAGCACCAGCACCTTGGGCGGATAGCTGAGCCATTTCGCCAGCGCGACCTTCTGCTGGTTGCCGCCGGAGAGCGTGCCCAGATGGCGCTCCGCCGAGGGCGGGCGGATATGCAGCTGCTCGATCTGGCGCCGGGTGATCCGGCGTTCCGCCGCCGGCTTCAGCAGGAGGCGGTTCAGCCGGCCGAGCACGCTGATGGAGACGTTCTTGTAGACCGGCTCATGGGCGAAGAGCATGGAGCGCCGGCTCTCCGGCACATAGGCGATGCCGGCCCGGCAGGCCGCGGCGGTATTGGCGAGCCGGACGACCCGCCCCGCGATGCTGAGCTTGCCGCTCTCGGCCCGGAGCTTGCCGAAGAGGGTGCGGGCCAGCTCGATCTGGCCGCAGCCCATGAAACCGTAGATGCCCAGCACCTCGCCCGCGCGGACCGCGAAATCCACGCCGCGATAGGCGCGGCCATAGCTGAGCCCCGCGGCCTCCATCACCACGGGTCGGTCCGAGCGATCCTCCAGCGCGATATCGGCGGTGTAGCTCTCCTCGAGCTGGTCATGTCCGGCGCCGATCATGCGCTCGATGATCCAGCGCTTGTCGATCTCGCCGGTGGGGGATGTCACGATCTTCTCGCCGTTGCGCAGCACCGTCACCGTATCGGCGATCTTCAGCACGTCGTCGAGGAAATGTGAGATGAAGACGATGCTGCGCCCGCTCGCCTTCAGGCGGCGTAGCACGGCGAAGAGCCGCTCCACCTCCGGCGGCGACAGGGCCGAGGTCGGCTCGTCCAGGATGATGATCCGCGCGCCGGAGAATAGCACGCGGCTGAGCTCGACCAGCTGCTGCAGGCCGATGGGCAGCGCCCCCATGGACAGCCTCGGATCGACATCGATGCCGAGGCCGTGGAGATGCTCCCGCGCCTCGCGCGCCATGCGCCGCCAGTCGATGAAGCCGAGGCGAGTCGTGGGCTGGCTGCCGAGGAAGACGTTCTCGGCGACCGTCAGCTCCGGCGCGATGCTCAGCTCCTGGTGCACCATGCCGATCCCGGCATCCCTGGCATCCCGGGCCGAGCGCAGATGGCGCTCCTTGCCTTCTATGCGCAGGCTGCCGCTATCGGCGACATGGACGCCGGCGATGATCTTCATCAGCGTGCTCTTGCCGGCGCCATTCTCGCCGACGAGGCCGTGAATCTCGCCCCGGGCCAGCGCGAAGTCGACGCCGCGGAGCGCCTCCACCCCACCGAAGGATTTGGAGACCTGGACGAGTTCCAGGAGGGGGGTGGTGGCGGGCTCCACGAAATCGGCCTCGCGCTGCCGAAGGGTGATCAGATCAGGTAATGACCTTCCATCCACAGCATGCCCGGGGCATTTTCCTTGGTGACGACCGGGCCGTCCATGACGACGTTCTTCGGGATGCCGCCGGGGCCGGTCTTCTCCCCATCCACCACCGCCGCCACGCCGGCGATGATGGCGCCGCCATGGATGCGGCAGGAGGGGTTGCGCACCGTCGCATGCATGCGCCCGTCCAGCACCGCATCCAGCGCCGGCGGCATGGCATCGACGCCGCCGATCAGGATGTTGGTGCGATTCTGGCGCTTCATCACCTGATAGGCGGCGAGCGCCATATCGTCATTGTGGAAGAAGGCGGCGTTGATGTCGGGATATTTGGTCAGCAGGGTGTCCCAGATGCGCGCCACCTTGGTGACGTCCCAATCCGCCGGCTGGGTGTCGAGCACATGGACGTTGGGGTACTGCTTGACCACGGATTCGAAGCCCCGCGCCCGGCCTTGCGCGCCGGTATGGCCCAAGGCCCCCTGGGTCATCACGATATTGCCCTTGCCGCCCATGGCCGTGACGAGGGCCTGGGTCACCGACGCCCCCATGAACTCGTTGTCCGGGGCGAGGAGGCTATGGACATTGATGCTGTCCAGGGGCGCGATCAGGGTATCCATGTCGATGACGGGAACGCCGGCGTCGATCATCTTGTTGACCGGGGCGGTCAG
>DATHQQ010000802.1:0-2267 GCA_035482595.1 Verrucomicrobiia bacterium | reverse complement strand
CCGCTCGATCAGGCTCTTCTTGCCGCCCTCGGAGATCAGCTCTTCGATGGTATGGTCGAGCTCGGCGATGCCGGGGGCAAAGCCCTCGATATGGACGGCGATGTTGAGGGGCGAGGGCAGGTTGCGCAGGCACCAGAGGGTGCCCGCCTCCGCCACCCGGGTCGTCGCATCCAGCATGTCATACTGCAACTCGGCCGGGACCTGGTTGTCGAGGGCCTGGATCTCGGCCCAGATCTCGCGTAGCGCGAAGACGCCGCGGCAGATGGCATAGGCCCGCGCGATATCCGAGGCGGCGAGGCCGGTCTTCTCCTTCATCACATGGACGAAGGTGGAGCCGACGCGGTTGACCAGGCTGTTGGTGGTGTAGGTGGCGATGATCTCGCGCCGCAGGCGATGATGGGCGATGGCCTCGGCGAAGCGCTCCTGCAGCACGCCGGGGAAATAGCGCATCAGATCTTCGACCAGCTGGGGATCGTCCGGCAGGTCGGAGGGCAAAAGCTCCTCATAGAGGGTGAGCTTGGAATAGGCCAGCAGGACCGCCAGCTCCGGCCGGGTCAAGCCTTGGCGCTGAGCGAGGCGGATCTTGATGCTCTCGTCATCGGGCAGGAACTCGATGTAGCGGTCGAGCTTGCCCATTCGCTCCAGCGCCCGCATGAGGCGGCCATGCTGATCGATGCGATACCAGCCCTGGCGTTCGGCGACGGAGATCGCCTGGGTCTGGAGATAGTTGTCGCGCAGCACGAGCTGGGCGACCTCCTCGGTCATCTGAACCAGCAGCTTGTTGCGCTGCTTCACGGTCATGTCACCGGCGGCCACCAGTTCGTTCAGCAGGATCTTGATATTGACCTCATGGTCGGAGCAATCGACCCCGGCGGAATTGTCGATGGCATCGGTGTTGAGCCGCCGCCCCGCCAGCGCCGCCTCGATGCGGCCGCGCTGGGTGAAGCCGAGATTGGCGCCCTCCCCCACCACCTTGCAGCGCAGGTCGCGCGCATCGACCCGCAGGGCGTCGTTGGTCCGGTCGCCGACCTCCACCTGGCTCTCGTCGGAGGCCTTCACATAGGTGCCGATCCCGCCCAGCCAGAGCAGATCGACCTCGGCTCTCAGCAGGACGCGGATCAGCTCATTGGGCGGCAGGCTTTCCTTCTCGATGCCGAAGCGCCGGCGCGCCTCGGGGGAAAGTGCGATGGATTTCGCCTTGCGGTCGTAGATCCCGCCGCCGGGCGAGAGCAGCTTCTGATCGTAGTCGGACCAGGAGGAGCGCGGCAGGTCGTAGAGGCGCTTACGCTCGGCGAAGGACACGACCGGATCGGGATCGGGGTCGATGACGATATGGAGATGGTTGAAGGCACCCACGAGGCGGATCTGCTCGGAGAGCAGCATGCCATTGCCGAAGACATCGCCCGACATGTCGCCAACGCCCACCACGGTGAAGGGATCGCGCTGGATGTCGGAGCCGAGCTCGCGGAAATGCCGCTTCACCGATTCCCAGGCACCCCGGGCGGTGATCGCCATCTTCTTATGGTCATAGCCCGCCGAGCCGCCGGAGGCGAAGGCATCCCCAAGCCAGAAATCGTATTCCGCGGAGACGGCATTGGCGATGTCGGAGAAGGTCGCCGTGCCCTTGTCGGCCGCCACCACCAGATAGGGATCGTCCTGGTCGCGGCGCACCACGTCTCGCGGCGCCAGCACCTTCCCCAGGGACAGATTGTCGGTGATGTCCAGCAACCCCCGCATCATGGTCTTGTAGCATTCGATGACCTCGGCCGAGAGCGCCTCGCGCCCGCCGCCGAGAGGCGGGCGCTTGACCACGAAGCCGCCCTTGGAGCCGACGGGAACGATGACGGCGTTCTTCACCATCTGGGCCTTCATCAGGCTCAGCACCTCGGTGCGGAAATCCTCGCGCCGGTCGGACCAGCGGATGCCGCCGCGCGCTACCTTGCCGCCGCGCAGATGCACCGCCTCGACCCGCGGCGAATAAACCCAGATCTCCACCAGGGGGCGCGGCAGCGGCAGCTCCTCCAGGGCTTGGGAATCGAGCTTGAAGGAGATGTAGTCCTTGCCGCGCTGGAAGAAATTTGTCCGGAGGGTCGATTGGATCAGATTGAGGAAGCGGCGCAGGATGCGGTCCTCGTCGAGATTGGTCACCGCATCGAGACCCTTCAGGATCTCCTGCTCGTTGATCCGGGCGCGCTCGGCGGCGGTCGCCTGCTTGGCGGGGTTGAACATGGCGCGGAACAGCCGCACCAGGCGGCGCACGAGTCGCG
>DATHQQ010000801.1:0-2208 GCA_035482595.1 Verrucomicrobiia bacterium | reverse complement strand
AATACGGCGTGCTGCCCGATGACTGCCTCGAAGGCGCGCTCGCCGAGGGTGGAGTCAAAACCGTGCTCGAATGCGCCCCCGCCGACTCGGCCACCGCCCTGCACCCGCTGTGGACCGGGCTTGGTCTCGTCCCCCGCGCTCATCTGGAACTGATGCTGATAGCGCCCGCCAAGCCGCCTCTGGTGACCGACCTGGCGCCGCCGGTCCGCGAGATTGTTCTGAACGCCGAGCAGGAACCCGATGCCGCTGCCGACAGCACCCATCCGCAGCCGGCCGACGCCCCGTTCGGCACGGTGCGGCGCTGGGAGAAGCGCACGGTCAACGAGCGCTAGCTGCCGATCACGGATTCGTTCGTCGTGATGAACTCGGCCGTGCCTGGCTTTTCCATAACCGGATCGGGCACCGGGCCGGCCGGTGTCGGCTGCTGGGCCGGCTCGGTAACCGTGAACATGGCCATGAACGGACCGCCCTTGATCAGCAAGGGCTTGCCGCTGCGGGTTATGGCGGTCATGTTCGCCTCGGTCACCGTCAGCTTGAGGGTGCCCATACCAGGGACGATGAACGGCGGCGCGGTGTAAGCCATCGGCTCGGCGAGAAACTCCGGCAGCTCATCGCCAAGCAAGCACACGCTCATGCCGTCGACGGTGATCGTCTCGGCCGATCCTTCCAGCGGGGCCGGGGCCTCCAAGGTGGGAATGACCGCGGGCGGCGGGATGGTGATCTTCACCATGTCACCGGTTCTCATGACGAAATCGCCCACGGTCACCTCGCCCTATTTATAGCGGAAAGAATTGCGTCCGCCGTCACTGGATCCCGAACAACTCGATCTGGCTGATGGCCACGTTGGCCCCTTGCGTGCCCTGGTAGGTCGACGTGACCTGGAACACGATGCTCTTGATCAGCAGGGCGTGCTTGATCACGAAGGTCTGCGCCTGCGAACTGTCCTGCGGCGTGATCGTGAACGTCTCGTCGTTGGAGAAAACCAGGTGCAGCGAGCTTGGCCTGCCGTCCTGCACGTACCGGCCGAACGCCCCGTTGTGCAGGATCAGCCGGGTGATCGTCACGGGGTGGGCGAACGTCATCGTGATCGTCGGCTGGGGCGAAGTCTGGAACGGCGCGAGCCAGTAGTTGTTGAAAAACCCGTCGCAGACAAGGCTCCCAGAATGCCCCGCCACCTGCGCGCTGGCCGTGCATTTGACCGGGTGGATCGGCGCGAACTTCTGATCGATGATCCCGGAGATCTTGGCCTTCTCGTGCGTGAAGATCGAGTTCACATCGTTCCGGAACGGCGGGAAGACGCCGTAGATGACCCCGGCCGCGACGATCGCGAGAGCTACGACGACTCTGGCCTTGCGGTAGATCGTGCTGGCCAGGTGCCTGACGTCCAGGCGCGGCGCGCGCAGGCTGCCGCCGCTAGCCGCCTTGCCCTTCTCAGCGCCGAGCTTGATGGTCTTGGGTCCGCGCCGGGGCCGGAATCGATGCCACCATGACGCCTCTACGATCGCCGCCTCGACCAGGGAGTCGCCGCAGCGGCTGCAGAACTTCCGGCTTGGCGCGTTGCCTTCGCCGCAATTTCCGCAGATCAAGTCACCCGTCTGGAGGCGATGACTCGGCGCGGTCTTGGTCACGGCGAGCGCGCGGGCGCGGGCGATCTGGGGCACCTGCTCACGCACCTCAGGCGGTGCCACAGCGGTGGCCGCGGCGGCATTCTCAGCGTCGTCGGCGTCGGCTACCCGCGAACCGCGCACGACCGGGGCGACCAGCGCCGCGGCGGTGGCCGGCGACGACGCCGGCGCCGGTGGGCGCGCCGGAGGCGCCGGGGGCCGTGGCGGCGGCGCGGCACCGACTGGCGGAGCCGGAGGTGGCGGGGCGGAGGACGCTCGCGGAGGCGGAGTCGCGGCACCGGCCGTCGGAGGAGGAGGCGCGGCACCGGCTGGCGGAGGTGGCGGCGCGGCGGCCCGCGGAGGAGGAGGCGGCGCGGCAGCCGTCGGCAGCGCGGCAGCCCGCGGGGGCGGCGGAGGCGCCGGAGGGGCGGCCGTCGGAGGAGGAGGCGCGGCGGCGGCTCTGGGTGAAGGCGGCGGCGCGGCGGCGGCGGCTCTGGGTGGCGCGGGTGGAGACGGCGGCGCGGCGGCTCTGGGTGAAGGCGGCGGCGGCGGTGGAGGCGGCGCGGCGACCCGCGGCGGAGGTGGGGGAGGGGACGCGGCGGCC
>DATHQQ010000800.1:0-3947 GCA_035482595.1 Verrucomicrobiia bacterium | reverse complement strand
CGGCCGATTGAGGTCCTCCGCTCCTCAGCCCCGCCGCCGCAGCCATCCGTCCAGGCTGATGGCGCCGGGTCCGGCGACGAACAAGGCGAGATAGCCGCCCATGATCGCGATGTTCTTCATGAAGTTGATGTATTGGGCCTGATAGTGCTCGGCGTTGGCCGCCCAGAAGGGATGGCCAAGCACCGCCGCGAAGGCGGTGAACACGACCATCACGGGGGCGATGAGCCGCGTCCCCAGGCCGAAGAGGATGCAGAGGCTGCCGCCGAACTCCGCGGCCACCGCGGCGATGGCCCAGAGGAAAGGCAGCGGCAATCCCTTCGCCGCCAAGGAAGCGGCGAAGCCCTCGAACCTCGTCAGTTTGCCGAAGCCGCTTTGCACGAAGATCGCCGCCAGCAGGATGCGGCTTAGAAGCAGCACCCCGCCGCGGTTGCGCTCGGCCCATCCCTCAAGCGAGGCAAGGCTCATCTCTGGTTCCCCTTATTTGTTGCAATCCGATCCGCTGGTCCGCGCCTGGCGCTCGAAGGGCTCGTCCCGGCCGAGATGGCTGAGCGATACCACGAAGTCCATCGCATCGGGCAGGCCATCGCCGATCGTCAGCTCCACGGGCCGATGGCTCGCCGGGCGTGGCCGAAGGCCCAGCGCTGCGCCCTCGCTGACCCAGCGGCTCTCCAGCCAGGTGGCATAGGGCACGAAGCTCTGCCGCCCGCGGATTGCAGGCTTGCGCCGGGCATTACCGGTATTGATTGCCGAGACCTCTGCCCGAGCGCCATGGGTTGCAAGCAGGCGTTCCGCATCGATGGTCATGACCACCGCCTTCGGCGATATTCCGCTCGCCCGCCGCTGCCGGTTCAGCCGCTCGGCATCGAACCAGAAGAAGACCTTGGAGTTGATCAGCGCATACCACTCGGCCGGAGTCATATCGACCAGGCAGCGGGCCAGGGCCGACGGCGGCATGGGCAGCTGGTCGCGCAGCACCGCCCCGCTGGGCAATGTGAGGGAGGCCCGGCGCTGCTCCCGCTCGATGCGCGCTTGGGCCGCCATGCTCAACCCCGACAGCTTGAGCAGCCGCGTGGCGCTCAACAGCCCTCCACGCCGGATCGAGGGCCAGTTCTCGGCATCGGCGAGGTGATAGACATGGGCGAAGGGGAGCGCCTTCATGCGCCCTGCCCTATCACCGCTTCGCCAGATGGGCCTTCCAGGGTTTCCAGTAATAGGCCGGCCATCCCTCGGTGACGCCCTTGCGGTCATGGGCGGGGACATTGACATGGGTGAGATCGATCCGCCCGCCGCCGCGCGCCTTG
Source organism: Verrucomicrobiia bacterium (assembly GCA_035482595.1). Taxonomy (GTDB): domain Bacteria; phylum Pseudomonadota; class Alphaproteobacteria; order Dongiales; family Dongiaceae; genus DASXQK01. The sequence continues at coordinate 2,646 of DATHQQ010000800.1, read as the reverse complement.
CTGAAGCAGAGGATCAGGACGGAATCCGGGTCGCTGGCCTTCCAATGGTCCGAGCGCCAGGCCTGCACGATCATGCGCTTGGGATGAATCAGAAGATTGCGGCCCCGGATCTGGCCGCCGAAGGCCGTGAAGCTTCCGCCCGGCCGGCGGCTGACCTTCGCCGGCATGCCCCCGGTCAGCGCGGTATGCTTCCTTGAATCGAGGAAGCTGTCGAAGAGCGCCTCGGGCGAGGCCTTCAAGGTGACGGTTTGCCGGATCACGCTTGTCATGCGGCGCATCCCTCTGGTTGGTTGAATTCTAGCCGGCAGGCACCGGCAGGACCAGGGTGTCCGGCCCAGCCTCGACGGCCGGCCACTCGGGGTGGTTTAATCGCCCGCCGCCTCGTCGCCGCGAGAAGACGAGCGTCCCCGGGGAGGAGCCATGTCCGAGATCGACGAATTTCTGGCAGCGCGCGATTTCCTGATGCGTCATCGCGACGACTACGCGACCGCCTATGGGGCCTTCCGATGGCCCGCGCCGACGCGGTTCAACTGGGCGCTCGACTATTTCGATCGCATCGCAGACGCCGAGAATCGGACCGCACTCTGGATCGTTGAGGAAACCGGGACCGAGAAAAAACTCTCCTTCGCCGATCTCAGCCGGCGCTCGAACCAGGTCGCCAATCATCTGCGGCACCTCGGTGTCCGGCGCGGCGAGCGCATCCTGCTGATGCTGGGCAATGTCGTGCCCCTCTGGGAGACCATGCTGGCGGCGATGAAGCTGGGGGCGGTGGTGATCCCCTCTACCACCTTGCTGGGCCCGACGGATCTCGCCGACCGCATCGCCCGCGGGCGCGTCGGCACGGTGATCGCCCCCGCCGCCGAGGCCGGCAAGTTCGGCGAGCTCGCCGCCGGCCTCCGGCGCATCACGGTGGGCGGGGCGGTGCCGGGCTGGCATGGCTATGAGGAGGGCGATACCGCCTCCGACAGCTTCACGCCCGACGGACCGACGCCGGCCAGCGATCCGATGCTCCTCTATTTCACCTCGGGCACGACGGCCAAGGCGAAGCTCGTGCTGCACAGCCATGCGAGCTATCCCATCGGTCATCTCTCCACCATGTATTGGCTGGGGCTGGGGCCGGCGGATGTCCATCTCAACATCAGCTCTCCCGGCTGGGCCAAGCATGCCTGGAGCTGCTTCTTCGCACCCTGGAACGCGGGCGCTGCGGTCTTCGTCTATGCCGCGTCCCGCTTCAATGCGAAGGAGACGCTCAGCGCCATCGCGCGGCACGGCGTCACCACCCTCTGCGCCCCGCCGACGGTCTGGCGGCTCTTCGTTCAGGAGGATCTGAGCGCTTTTCCTTTGCGCCTCCGGGTGGCGGCGAGCGCGGGTGAACCCCTCAATCCCGAGATCATCGAGATCATCCGCGCGGCCTGGAATCTCGAGATCCGCGACGGCTACGGCCAGACCGAGACCACGGCCCAGATCGGTAACCCGCCGGGCCAGCGGATCAAGCCGGGATCGATGGGAAGGCCGCTGCCCGGCTATCGCGTGGCCCTCCTCGATACCGAAGGCAGGGAATCGGCCGAGGGTGAGGTTGCCCTCGACCTCCGCGCCGCCCCGCTGGGGCTGATGCTGGGCTATGAGGAGGAGGCCAGACTGAGATCGGCCGCCCGGGGCGGCTACTACCACACCGGCGATGTCGCGGTCCGCGACCAGGAGGGCTACATCACCTTCGTCGGCCGCGCCGACGACGTGTTCAAGGCCGCCGACTACCGCATCAGCCCCTTCGAGCTCGAGAGCCTGCTGATCGAGCATGAGGCGGTGGCCGAGGCGGCGGTGGTGCCGAGCCCCGATGCGATCCGCCTGGCGGTACCCAAGGCCTATGTCGCGCTGGCCCGCGGCTGGGAGCCCTCGGCCGAGACCGCGCGCGCGATCTACATCCACATCCGCGAGCATATGTCGGCCTTCAAGCGGGTGCGTCGGCTGGAGTTCGCCGAGCTGCCGAAGACGATTTCGGGCAAGATCCGCCGGGTCGATCTGCGCCAGCGCGAAAGCGAGCGCCATGGTGCCGGCGCCTCGGCGACCGCGCCGCGCGCACCCAATGAATATTGGGCGGAGGATTTTCCCGAACTCAAGTAAGCTACGACAGCACATGCGCATCTGAAGCGCCGCATCTGGGAGAAAACCATGGCCAATCTCGATACCGGCAATACCGGATTCATGATCCTGTGCAGCAGCCTGGTGATGCTGATGACGCCCGGGCTCGCCTTCTTCTACGGTGGGCTGGTCAGCCGCAAGAACGTGCTCGCTATCATGATGCAGTCCTTCGTCTCCATGGGCTGGACCACCGTGGTCTGGTTCGCGGTCGGCTATTCCCTCTGCTTCTCCGGTGATGTCGGCGGGGTCATCGGCAATCTGGACATGGCCTTCCTGCATGGCGTGACCCTGGCAACGGCCTCGCCCACGCCGGGAATCCCGCTTTTCGTGCATATCGCCTATCAGATGATGTTCGCGATCATCACACCGGCGCTCATCACCGGCGCCTTCGCCAACCGGGTGACCTTCAAGGCCTATATGGCCTTTCTCACCCTCTGGCTTCTCTTCGTCTACTTCCCCTTCGTGCATATGATCTGGGGCGGCGGGCTCCTGCAGCGCTGGGGGGTG
>DATHQQ010000799.1:0-6472 GCA_035482595.1 Verrucomicrobiia bacterium | reverse complement strand
GAGACGCCGGTCGCCGCGGGCGAGGAGCTCCGTCACCAGCTCCGGCGAGGCGTGGTCGGGATCGGCGAGCTCCAGCCACTCATAGACGGCGCGCAGCGAGAGATAGCGCTCCAGGCAGCCGCGATTGCCGCAGACGCAGGGCTTGCCGCCCGGCTCCACGATCATATGGCCGATCTCGCCGGCGTTGCGCGCATTGCCGCGATAGAGCTGGCCGCCCAGGATGAGGCCGGCGCCGAGCCCGGTGCCGACGAAGAGATAGACGAAGCTGGTGAGCTGGCGGGCGGCGCCATGGAGCCGCTCGCCGATGGCCGCGGCCGTGGCGTCGTTCTCCACGATGGTGGGAAGGCCCGTCGCGCGCTGCAGCTCGGCGGCAAGGGGATAATCCTGCCAGCCGGGCAGGGCGGTGGGGCCCACGGAGGTGATCCCCTCGACGCCGAAGGGCCCGGGCATGGCGACGCCGATGCCCAAGAGGCAATCAGGGTCGGGATCGAGGCCGCGGGTCCTCCGCAGCTTCGCCACCATGCGGCGCATGGCGGGCAATGCGCTGTCGGGTCCCGGCTGGTCGACGGCCGCGGCGGCGCGGGCGCGGATGCGGCCGGAGAGATCGGCCAGCACCCCCACCAGCATCTGATGGTCGAGCTGCAGCCCGATGGAATAGGCGCCGTCGGGATCGATGGAGAGGGGGGTCGCCGGCTGGCCGCGGCCGGCCCGGCGCGGGGCGGCGGCCTTCAATATGCCGGATTGCTCGAGCTCGGCCACGATGTTGGAGATGGTCTGGGAGGAAAGCGCCGTGAGGCGCGCGATCTCGGCGCGCGAGAGCGCCCCGTTCAGGCGCACGGCCTCGATCACCACCCGGCGGTTGTGCGATCGCGCCTGCTCGAGATTGGTGCCCGCGACGGCGGTCGCCTGGCGCATGATGATCCCTCCTCCCTCGCCCGCATTATGCGCCGCCTATTAAAGCTATCAAATTGATTTAATAATCGGCTTGTGCTTTCCTTATCCGATCCGCCCGCCGGCGGGCTCCGCCAGGAGCGGCCGGCAAGGGCGGGCGATGTCACATAGGGAGGTAGTGCGATGAAGCGACTTCCAGCTTGGAAACGAGGGTTAGCGGGCGCGGCCTTGGGCATGGCCGCGATGGTGGGCGCCGGCTTTCTTGCCGCAGGTCCGGCCGCGGCCGATACGACGCTGAATGCCCTCTTCATGAAGCAGGCGTCCTACAGCGAGGACGATGTTCGCGCGATGACGAGCGATTTCGAGAAGGCCAATCCGGGCGTCAAAGTGAACCTCGAGTTCGTGCCCTATGAAGCGCTGCACGACAAGATCGTCGCCGCGGCGGGCGCGGGCGCCCAGGGCTATGACGTCGTCCTCTTCGACACGATCTGGCCGGCGGAATTCGCCAAGAACGGATTCCTGCAGGACGTCACCGGCCGCATCGCGGCGGACGATTCGGCGAAGATCTTCGACGGCGCCTGGTCGACGGTGACCTATGAGGACAAGCGCTGGGGCATGCCCTGGATCCTCGACACCAAGTACCTCTTCTACAACAAGGACATGTTGGCCAAGGCCGGGATCGCCGCACCGCCCAAGACCTGGGCGGAGCTCTCGGAGCAGGCCAAGATCATCAAGGACAAGGGGATCGTGAAATTCCCCATCGTGTGGAGCTGGGCCCAGGCAGAGGCCATCATCTGCGACTACGGCACGCTGGTCGACGCCTATAAGGGCGAGTTCTTCCAGGACGGCAAGCCGATCTTCGATCAGGGCGGCTCGCTGGAGGCGGTCAACTACATGGAGCAGAGCCTGAAGGACGGGCTCACCAATCCGAACTCCCGCGAATATCTGGAGGAGGATGTGCGCAAGGTCTTCTCCAACGGCGATGCCGCCTTCGCCCTCAACTGGACCTATATGTACAACCTCGCCAACGATCCCAAGGAAAGCAAGATCGCGGGTCAGGCGGGCATCGTTCCGGCCCCCGGCGTGGCGGGCAAGACCGAGGCCTCGGCCATCAACGGCTCCATGGGCCTGGGCATCACGGCCAACAGCACGCATGCGGATGAGGCGTGGAAATACATCTCCTTCATCACCTCTCAGCCCGTGCAGAACAAATACGCCAAGCTCAGCCTTCCCATCTGGAAGAGCTCCTATGACGATCCGGCGGTGACCAAGGGTCAGGAGAGCCTGATCGCCGCGGCGAAGGTCTCCATCGGGCTCATGCTCCCGCGCCCGACGACGCCTTCCTATACCGAGCTGTCGAACATCCTGCAGAAGAACCTGCAGCAGATTCTGCTCGGCCAGGCGACGCCGGAGCAGGGCATGCAGACGGCGACCAAGGCGGCGGAACGGCTGCACTGACGGATCTGCCGATTTAAGCGAGGTAGCCGGCCATGGGAATGTCGAGCCGCGACCGGCAGGCCTGGGCACTCCTGCTGCCGCTCCTGGTCATCATCCTGACCGTGACCGGCTACCCGCTTATCAGCACCGTCCGTCTCTCCTTCACCGATGCGAGCCTGACCGGGCGGCATGTCGCCCAGCATTGGGTCGGGTTCGAGAACTACGCTTATGTCTTCACCGATCCGGATTTCGGCGACGCCTTCCGGCGCACCCTCTATTTCACCTTCGTCTCGGTGGGCTTCGAGATCCTGCTGGGGGTGCTGGTCGCGCTGCTGCTGAACCGGGAGTTCGCCGGCCGCACCATCGTGCGCGCCATCATGGTGCTGCCCTGGGCGCTGCCCACCATCGTCAATGCCATGATGTGGCGCCTGATCTACAACCCCGAATTCGGTGCCTGGAACGCGCTGCTGTCCCAGCTTGGGCTCATCGATTCCTATCAGTCCTGGCTCGGCACCCCGGGCACCGCGATGAACATGGTGATCCTGGCCGATGTGTGGAAGAACTACCCGCTGGTCGCCATCATCGTGCTGGCGGCCCTGCAGACCATCCCGCGCGAGCTCTACGAGGCGGCGGATATCGACGGCGCCGGGCCCTGGGTCAAATTCTGGAAGGTCACATTTCCCGCCATATTGGGGCCGCTCAGCGTGGCCCTCATCCTGCGCATGATCGAGGCCTTCAAGGTCTTCGACATCATCTATCTCATGACCCGGGGCGGGCCGGCGGATACGACCAAATCGGTCAGCTTCTTTGTCTATCAGGAATCCTTCGCCTATTTGCGCGCCGGGAGCGGGGCCTCCTATGCCGTGACCGTGGCACTCACCAGCGCGGTGATGATCGCGATCTACATCACGCTGCTGCGCCGCCAGGGGTCTACGGCGTGAGGCCCGGGGGCGTGACGATCGGCAGCATGAGGATCCGGCGGCGTGACATCATTCCGACGGTGCTGACCTATGCCGCCGTCGTGGTGCTGGTGGTGACGACCTTGGCACCGCTGATCTGGCTTTTCATCATGAGCATCAGTTCGACGCCGGAGCTCACGGCCGTGCCGCTGCGCTGGATTCCGAGCCACGCCGATTTCTCGCGCTACGGCCGGCTCCTCAGTGTCGCCGCCCATTCGGCGGGGGAGGAGTTCATCTATGCGCTGCGCAACAGCCTGCTCGCCTCCTTCTCGGCGACGGCCATCGCGCTCATCGTGGGAATCCCGGCGGCCTATAGTTTTTCGCGCTTTCCAGGCCGGCGCATGGGGCTGCTCTATGCCGTGCTCGGCACCTACATGATGCCGCCGGTCGCCCTCATATTGCCGCTCTATATGATCTTCGGCGCGTTGGGCCTGCTCAACACGGTGGCGGCGCTCACCATCGTCTATTGCACCATCCTGATGCCCTTCGTCACCTGGCTGCTGAAGGCGACGATCGACGCCGTGCCCATGGAGATCGAGGAGGCGGCGCGGATCGACGGCGTCGGGCTGATCGGCGTGCTGCGTCATGTGACCCTGCCCATCGCCAAGGCGGGGCTGGGCACCGCGGCACTCTTTGCGGTGCTGCTGGCCTGGGACGAGTTCTTCTATGCCCTGCTCTATACCAACGACCTCCGGGCCAAGACCCTCCCGGTCGCCATCGCCGATTTTGCCGCGGGCCGGGCGACCGACTACGGGATCATCTCCGCCGCCGGCATTTTGACGGCCCTGCCGGCCCTGGCGATCGCCTTCTTCCTGCAGAAATCTCTTATCTCCGGCCTCGCCGCCGGGGGCGTGAAAGGCTGATTTGATGAACGACGGCAAGATGCCATCCGGTTTGGACCTTCTCAATCTGGAGCGGGCGCGCCAGCATGGCGATGCGCTTTCCTCTTTCGAGGCCGCGCGCGCGCCGGCGGCACGCATCGCCGAGAGCCTGAATCGAACGAAGCGGCTCCTGCTTATCGGCATGGGTGGCTCGCACTATGTGAACCGGGCCGTCGAGCCCGCCTATCGGGCTCATGGCATAGATGCCACGGCTATCACCGCCTCGGAGCTCCTGGCGGCCCCGCTGCCGAACCGGTCACGGACGGCGATCCTCACGTCGCAATCCGGCGGCTCGGGCGAGGTGCTCCAGCTCCTCGACCGCGCGGCGGGCCAGGAGGAGCGCTTCGGAATCACGCTGGAAGCCGGCAGTCCCCTGGCGCAGCGGATTCCCGCACTGATCGGCGCCGGCGGCACGGAGCGGGCGTTTGCCGCGACCCGCAGCCTGCTGATCTGCCTCGCCCTCCATGCCGCCGTCGTCGCCGAGCTGGGAGAGGACCCGGCGCCGGCGCTGGCCTATTTGCGCAAGCCTCTCGAGCGCCCCATCGATGCGGCGCTGCAGGCCCTGGCCGAGAAGAAGGTGATCATCGTCAGCGGCCGCGGCGCCTTGGCGGGTCTCGCCGAGACCGGGGCCCTCTGCCTCATGGAGCTGGGGCGCCTGCCGGTCATGGCCATGGAGGGTGGGCAGTTCCGCCATGGCCCCCTTGAGATTCTCCACCCCGCCATCGGTGTCATCCTGCTGCGCGGTCCTGGGGAGGACACCAAGCTCAATCGGAAGCTGGTCGCAACCTGCCGCGACGCCGGCGCGACTCCGGTGGTCTTCGACCTCAGCGGCGAGGCGAAGCTGGGGGGCGCGGTCACCGTGGAGTTTCCGGCCGCCAGCGGCTTCGCCGCCGCCTTCGCCTTGCTGCCCTCGCTGCAGCGGCTGATGATCGATCTGGCGGGGCGCCATGTGCCGCGGGTGGGCGAGCCCTTGCGCACGACCAAGGTCACGGGCATCGAATGAGCGCGAAGCCCCGCGGGCCGAAGGTCCATGTCATCGGCCCCCGTGGACCGAAGGTCCACGTCATTGGCCCCCGGGGGCCGAAGGTCCACGTCATTGGCAATGTGAACGTCGATCTGATCATGGGCCCGCTGGGCGCCTGGCCCCAGCCCGGCACTGAGAACATCCTGGCGCAGAGCGCACTCCGGGTCGGCGGGTCGGCCGGCAATGCGGCGCTGGCCTTCCAGGCCCTGGGGGTGCCCTTTCGCCTGGCCTGCAATGTCGGTGAGGATGTTTTCGGACACTGGCTGCGCGAGCCCTTCGGGGCGGCGGGCCGAGGGTGGCCCGTCTCGCATGTTCCGACCACTGTCTCGGTCGGGATCAACCATGCCAATGGCGAGCGCACCTTCCTGACCTCCCAGGGCCATCTGGCGGTCACGACCTTGAAGGATGTGGTCGCGCGGCTGCCGCGCCGGGCGGGGCGGGGGGATATCGCCTTGCTCCTCGGCGCCTTCCTCAGCCCCCGGCTGCTGGAATCCTATGAGGCGCTGATCGACCTCCTGGTCGCGCGGGGCTTCGAGATCGCACTGGATACGGGCTGGCCCAGCGACGGGTGGAGCGAGACGACCATCCGGCGCATGACCGTCTGGCTCACGGGCTGCGACCATCTGCTGCTGAACGAGATCGAGAGCTGCGCCTTCTCGCGCCAGCCCGATGTCGAGACCGCTTCGCGCTGGCTCTCGCGCAAGGCCAAGCCCGGGGCGGCCATCGTGATCAAGCAGGGGCCGCGGGGTGCGACCGCCTGGCGCGACGGCGTGAGATTCCATGCCCCGGCGCCTGAAGTGACGGTGATCGACACGATCGGCGCCGGCGATGCCTTCAACGCAGGCTACCTCGCCGCGCGGCTGGCGGGCCGCGACCTTGGCGCGGCGGTGGCGGAGGGGGTCGCCGTCGCCTCGGCCGCGGTCTCGACCTCGCCGCGGACGTACGGCGTGGCGCGGGCTGAGAGGAAAATCGAACCACAGAAACACAGAGGCACGGAGAAGGTGGGGTAGCACGACGGCAGGGCGGGCGAGCATCATGCGGTTGATGCACCCCCTCACCCCGGCCCTCTCCCCCCTTAGGGGGCGAGGGGGAATATCTCAAAGCGTGGGCAAGGGAAAGAAGGGGCGCTCGGCGCTATTCCGTCAGCAGCGAGGCCGCCTCGGGCTTCCAGGTCATCCAGACCGCCGTGCCGATGGCGTCGGCGTCGGTGAACTGGCGGTCGGCGTTCTGGCGGGCCACTGCGATCAGCTTGTCCATGCCGGCGACCTCGACGAAGTAGT
>DATHQQ010000798.1:0-7701 GCA_035482595.1 Verrucomicrobiia bacterium | reverse complement strand
CGACGAATACAGATCTCTGACCGGGTCGCCGTCGCGGGCAACTTCCCCCTGCGCCTGGCATTTCATCTGGGGCCGCAGGTGACCGCGCTCCTCGACGGGGATGTCGCCACCCTCCGCTGGTCCTGCGCCGGCCGGCCCTGGCAGGGCCGGCTCAGCCTACCCGCGGCCTTGAGCTGGCGTGCCTTCCGCGAGTCCCTCGCGCCACCCGCCGGATGGTATTCGCCCGCCTTCGGCGAGAGGATGGCCGCCACCTCGCTCATCGGCGAGGGGCTGCTGCCCGGGGGAACATCGCTGGAAAGCTCGTTCGAAGTGACGCCGATCCCGTGAAGGGACCGGGGCTCCGCTCAGGAAGGCTCGCCGCCCTCCCGGGTGCCGAGGCTGCGGTCGAACATGAAGGCGAGGAGCACGCCGATCGCGCTGGCCAGCGAATAGGTTCCCAGCCCTGCTATCAGCCGCACGATCCAGAGATAGAGGTCGCCTCCCCCGTCGGGCGCCAGCCAATTGCCCGCGAGATCGGCGACCAGCCAGGCGGCGATCCAGGGCAGCAGGATGGCCGCCATCATCCAGACGACGGCTGTCGGCCTCAGCCGGAGGCCGGCACCATCCTCGGCCAGCCCCAGGCTTCCCGCCATGCGGCGGAGGGGGAGCAAAAGGACGACGGCGACCACCACGACCAGCGGCGAACAGACTGCCGTCCCCAGGACGACCGCCCACAGGCTCCCGCCATCGCGCAGCAGCAGCGCCGTCACGAGCCCCAGCGCGAACAGCACCGCCGTCGCCAGCAGGAGACGGCGCCGAAAACTGCGATAAAGGGGGCCTCTGGTCAATTTCCACCCGCTTGTTTGGCCCATCATAGCGCCGAGCGCATTTCTGTCACAGCGCCTTTGCCGGCGAACTGACTGCCCCATGGGCAACCAGCCTCCATATGCCGCTTTCCTGGGCAGGCCCGGGCAGGCGGAGATCCCGGCACCCGGCGCGCCAAGCATGCCCGGCCGGCCGGGGAGGATTGGCACGAAGATTGCTTCTCTTCCCGAGACGTGGCTTTGTTCTTCGGTGGCAGAAATGCGGGAGGAGATAGCGGGACTGCCGGGGGGCTCTCAACCCTATCACGAGATGCTCGGCCCCGGCGGCGTGCTGGCCAAATACGAAGGGATCCAGCGCTGGCTGGAGGACACGCCGGCATCGGCGTTGGCGACCAAGATGCAGGAGGCGGAGCTACTGTTCCGCCGGATCGGCATCACCTTCGCCGTCTATAAGGAGGGCGGCGACCCCGAGCGGTTGATCCCCTTCGACATCATCCCGCGCATCCTCGACGCCGCCGAATGGGCCTATCTCGAGCGCGGCTTGAAGCAGCGCGTGCGCGCCATCAACGCCTTCCTCCATGACGTCTACCATGAGCGCGAGTTCATCCGCGCGCGCGGCGTCGATGCGATACTGATCCTGCACAACGAGGGGTTTCGCCCGGAGATGCAGGATTTCACCCCGCCGCAGTCGGCCTATGCCCATATCGCCGGCATCGATCTCGTGCGCACGGGGCCCGAGGAATTCTATGTCCTCGAGGACAATTGTCGCACTCCCTCGGGCGTCTCCTACATGCTGGAGAACCGCGAGGCGATGATGCGTCTGCTGCCCGATCTCTGCGCCCAGCACCGGATCGCCCCGGTCTCCAACTATCCGGAGGAGCTGAGGGAGACGCTGAAATCGGTGGCGCCGGCCAATTGCGAGGGCGACCCCGTCGTCGTCCTGCTGACCCCGGGCGCCTTCAACAGCGCCTATTACGAGCACTCCTTCCTGGCCGATGAGATGGGCATCGAGCTGGTCGAGGGGGCCGATCTGCTGGTCGAGGACAACATCGTCTATATGCGCACCACCGAGGGGCTGCACCGGGTGGATGTGATCTATCGCCGGATGGACGACGACTTCCTCGATCCCCTGACCTTCCGCTCGGATTCGCTGGTCGGGACGCCGGGCCTCATGAACGCCTACCGCGCCGGCAACGTCACCTTGGCCAATGCCGTGGGCACCGGCGTAGCCGACGACAAGGCGATCTATCCTTATGTGCCCGCCATGATCCGCTTCTTCCTGGGCGAGGAGCCGATCCTCAAGAACGTCCCCACCTATACCTGCGCCCATGCCCCCGATCTCGCCTTCGTCCTCGATCATCTGGGGGAGCTGGTGGTCAAGGAGGCACGCGGCTCGGGCGGCTATGGCATGCTGGTCGGACCCGCTGCGGCGGCGGCCGAACGCGCGGCCTTCGCCGAGAAGCTGAAGGCACGGCCGGCGGATTACATCGCCCAGCCCACCTTGGCCCTCTCGACCTCCCCCACCTTCGTCGAGGCGGGGATCGCCCCGCGCCATGTGGATCTCCGGCCCTTCGTTCTCACGGGGCGCGAGATCCGCATCGTGCCGGGCGGGCTGACGCGCGTCGCGCTGACGCGCGGCTCGCTGGTGGTGAATTCGAGCCAGGGCGGCGGCACCAAGGATACCTGGGTGCTGGAAACCTGACGACATGCTGAGCCGCACGGCCGACAGCCTCTTCTGGCTCGCGCGCTATATGGAGCGGTCCGAGGATATGGCGCGCGCCGTTCTCGTCGGCCATTGGATGGCCAGCATGGCCCGCTCGCTGGGCAACCCCGGCAATGAATGGGATTCCACTTTGGTCGCCAGCGGCTGCGAGGAGGGATTCTTCGCCAAATACGAAGAGGCGACGGCCGCCGCCGTGGTCGATTATCTCGTGCGCGATCCCGACAATCCCTCGAGCATCCTCTCCTGTATCGAGACCGCCCGTCGCAACGCGCGCGCCGTGCGCACGGCGCTGACCGTGGAGATGTGGAGCGCCATCAACGAGACCTGGATGCGCGTGCATGAGCGGCTGGCGCCGGCCCTGGACGGGGAGCAGCTCTCGGCGGGGCTGGAATGGATCAAGGAGCGCTCGCAGCTTTTCAGCGGCGCCTACAACAGTACCATGCTGCGCAACGACGCCTATTTCTTCACGCGGCTGGGCACCTTCCTGGAGCGCGCGGACAACACGGCGCGCATCCTCGACGTGAAGTATCACGTGCTCCTGCCTCAGGACGAAGGCGTCGGCGGGGCCATGGACTATTACCAATGGCAGGCGATCCTGCGCTCCGTCTCGGCGCTGCGCGGCTATCACTGGGTCTATCAGGACCGGCTTAAGCCCTGGCTGGTGGCGGAGCTTCTGATCCTGCGCCCCGAGATGCCGCGCTCGCTCCTCAGCTGCTATGACGAGATCACGCAATATCTCGACCTCCTGGCCCAGGCCTATGGCGGCAAGCGCGGCGAATGCCATCGCTTCGCCGGCGAGCTGCATGCGCGCCTGCGCTATGGCCGGATCCAGGACATTTTCCAGGCGGGGCTCCACGAGTTCCTGACCGACGTCATCGAGGGGACGAAGACGCTCGGCCGCGAAATCAGCCGCCTCTATCTCTATTGAATGGGTAGGCCATGCAACTCCAGGTGAAGCACCAGACCACCTACCGCTACGACGCTCCGGTCTCCTATACCATCCAGAGCCTGCGGCTCAGCCCCCGGCCGCATCACGGGCTCTCGGTGCTGAGCTGGCGGGTGCAGGCCGATGGAAGACGCGAGCTCCCTTTCTTCACCGACGGTTTCGGCAATATCGTCCATAGCCACAGCATCAACCGCATTCATGATTGCGTCACCTTGCTGGTGGAGGGGGAGGTGGAGACGACGGATACCGCCGGCATCCTGCGCGGCGGCGCTGAGCCCCTGCCCCCCGCCTTCTATCTGCGATCGACTCCCTTGACCGTGGCCGATGCGGCCATCGAGGCCCTGGTTGCCGAAAACGGCCACGGCAAGAGCATCATCGAGCGGCTGCATCGCCTGATGATCGCGGTGCGCGAGCGCGTCGACTACCGGCTCGGCGCCACCGACGTCGCGACGACCGCGGCCGAGGCCCTGGCCCGGGGCGTGGGCGTCTGCCAGGACCACAGCCATATCTTCATCGCTGCCGCACGCCACCACGGCATTCCGGCGCGCTATGTCGGCGGCTATCTCTGGACCGGGGTCGAGACCCAGGAATACAGCGCCAGCCACGCCTGGGCGGAGGCCTATGTCCAGGACCTCGGTTGGGTGGGCTTCGATGCCGCCAATTGCATCTGCCCCACCGCCGCTTATATTCGCACCAGCATCGGCCTCGACTATTCCTCGGCTATGCCGGTCAGGGGGATTCGGCGCGGTGAATCGGCCGAGGATCTGACGGTGCGCGTCAGCGTGACGGCGGGTGCTGGGGACCAGTAGGCGTTACAATCAATCGGTAGGCGTCCCATCGGTAGACATCCATGACATATTGCGTCGGCCTCGATCTCAAGGACGGCCTCGTGCTTCTTTCCGACACCCGGACCAATGCGGGCGTCGACCACATCTCGACCTTCTCCAAGATGCATGTGGTCGAGATACCCGGCGAGCGGGTCATCACATTGCTCAGCGCAGGCAATCTCGCCGTCACCCAGGCGGTGGTGAATCTCCTCAACGAAGGCATCGAGCGCGCCGCGGGACTGGAGACCCTCGCCAATGTCCCCAGCATGTTCCGCGCCGCCCGGCTCGTGGGCGATGCGATCCGGCGCGTCTACGTCAAGGACGGCGAGGCCATGCAGGCCCAGAACGTATCCTTCGACGTCTCGATGCTGCTGGGCGGGCAGATCAAGGGCCGCAACATGCGGCTATTCGAGCTCTATTCCGCGGGGAATTTCATCGAGGCGACGCCCGATACGCCCTTCCTCCAGATCGGCGAGCATAAATACGGCAAGCCGATCCTCGACCGGGTCGTCCGCTCCGACATGGCCTTGGAGGATGGGGTGAAGGTCGTGCTCATCTCCATGGATTCGACCCTGCGCAGCAATCTCGGCGTCGGCCTGCCCGTCGACCTTCTCGTCTACCGGCGCGACAGTCTCCAGGTCGAGCTCCGCCGCCGCCTGACGGAAGAAGACAGCTATTTCCGCCTGGTCCGCGACCGCTGGTCCGCCGCGCTCCGCGAAGCCTACCAGACCCTCCCCCGCCCAGGCTGGATGGGCGGGTGAGCATTTGCGGCCTGGCCTCCGGCTGTTCCGTTCGCAGGCATTCCTCCCCAATCGTCATGGCACGGCTGGTCCCACGGTTGTCCGGTCGGACAAGCACGGCCGTGACGGAGGCGGGGCTGTTTGCGAGCGCGTATCTCGGCTCTAGCTAGTTCAACCCGGCGGCGGCAATACCCTTCTCGAAGCGCTGCAAATCCTCCGGCAGCTTGAAGGGGAGGATCTCGGGTATCTGGGCCAGCGTCAGGTCCGGGCTCAACTCTTTGCCGCGGGCCAGCGCCTCCTTGGCCTGGTCGAGCTGGCCCGCCTCGGCATAGGCGACCGTCGCAGCAAGGAAGCAGTTGCGGAATTCAGGGGCTCGCGCCATGCAGAGCTCGACGTTCTGGATCGCCTTGCTTCCGAGATTGGCCAGGATGTAGCCCCGTCCATAGATGGCGTAGATGCTCTGGTCAAGGAAGGGATCGAGGCTCGTCAGATTGTCGAGCTCGCCGATCCCCTGGGTCGGGTTACCGGCATAGATATAGACATCCCCCAGTGCCTGACGGAGACCGACATCGTCCGCCGAGGCGAAGATAGTATGGGTCAGCAGATCGATCGCCTGCTCGTATTGCCTGCGATAGAGATAGACATCGGCGACGACCTGCTGGGCATCGGATGTGTTGGGCGCCAGCTTCAGCGCGCTCTGGGCCAGAGCGAACATCTGATCCAGCGCCGCTTCCTGCGGCATGCCGCTGCGGCCCAGCTTGAATTCGCGCAGCGCGATAAGGGCCCGGCCCCCCCAGGCCGGGGCGTAGCTTGGCTCCTTGGCCAGCGCCTGATCGAACATCTGGCGCGCGACCGAGACCCCCCGGAAGTCGTCGCGATAGAGCGCCTCCTTGCCCAGGAGGTAGAATCCGTAAGGGTCGAGCTCATTGACCGGCGTTCGCTTGGCGAGCTGGAGATCGCGGTAGCGCATCTGGACGATGAGCTGCGTCGTGATGTCCTGCATGACGGCATCCTCCGCCTTCAGGACATCGCCGCTGAGATCGTAGCGCTTGCCCCAGACGTCCTCGCCGGTCGCCACCTCCACGAGCTGGGCTGAAACCCGGATCTGGCCGCCGGCCGTCCGCACGCTGCCACGCACGATGTATCTGACCTCCAGGCTGCGGCCGATGGCGACGACGTCGGCGCTCGGGGTGGCGTGGCGGGCGACCGTTCTATGCGCCACGACATTGAGTCCCGCAACCTGGGAGAGCTGCGACACGATATCCTCGGCGAGGCCTTCCGCCAACGAGGCCTGCTGTGCACCGCCGTCGAGGGCGTCGAAAGGCAGAACCGCCACCGAGGGCCCGCCGTGGCCGAGCGTCGTCGAGGGGCCCCGGCCGGCATATCTCCAGAGCTCATAGCCGCCGACGATAGCCAGAGCGACCGCGAGCAGCAGAATGAGCCAGGATCGCCGAAACTTGAATCCCGATCCGCGCCGCGTCCAGGCAGCCTGCCGCGGCGGACTCGCCGCACCGCCGAGCAGGACGCGCATGACCCGCACCGGCCGGGCAATGTTCTTCACCTGCTTCTCGCCCATATCCTCGAAGGCGAGGTCGAGCTTGTCCTGGACCTGGTCGACGACGGTCTTTGACAGGCAGATGCCGCCGGGATCGGCGAGGCCTTCGATCCGGGAGGCGACATTGACGCCGTCGCCATAGATGTCGTCCTCGACAGCCATGACATCGCCGAGATTGATGCCCATGCGGAAATCCATGCGCTTCTCGTCGGGGAGCGGCGCGTTGCGCTCCACCATCCCGCGCTGGATCTCGACGGCGCAGCGCACGGCATCGACGACGCTCGAGAATTCGACCAGCAGCCCGTCGCCCGTCGTCTTGAAGATGCGCCCGTGATGCTCGGTGACCTTGGGATCGAACAAGGCTGCCCGGCAATCGCCCAGGCGCCGCAGCGTGCCTTCCTCGTCCTCGCCCATGAGCCGGCTATAGCCGGCCACATCGGCCGCCAATATGGCTGTCAGCTTGCGCGTGATGTGCGGTTCGGCCACCGGCTACAAGCTCCCACGCCGGAGGGCGACGGGCCCACACCAGCGATGCTGAGCATCCATCGATACGCCCGCCAGAAGCGCGCATCGTCGGCTGCTTTCACCCATCGAGGCGCGCTGCCGGTGAAAAGCTTGAATGCCTGAGGCAGCGTCCTCGAAGGCTTCGATATCCATCGGGCTCGGTGACGTGGTCTCGCCGGCACCGGCAATGAACCGCCGGAGGGACCGTGACCAAGGCGTCGCGGCCCCTCCGAATCGGCGTCAGAGAATCAGACCGCTTCCTTCAGTTCCTTGGCGGCCCGGAAGGCGACTTTCTTGCTGGCCTTGATCTTGATGGCCTCGCCAGTCGCCGGATTACGCCCCATGCGTGCCGCACGCTTGCGCACCTGCAGGATGCCGAGACCACTAAGACGGACCCGGTCACCTTTCTTGAGATGCTTGGTGAGCAGGCCGACGAGATCGCCGAGCACCGCCTCTGCCTGCTTCTTGGCAATGCCGTGATCCTCGGCGAGTTTCGCCGCGAGATGCTTCAAGGTGACCGTTGCCGCAGTGGACACCTTTGCGGTCGCTTTGACCATTTTTGTCGTTCTCCTCTCTTGGTTGACGCCTAAATATTCGAAATGA
>DATHQQ010000797.1:0-4323 GCA_035482595.1 Verrucomicrobiia bacterium | reverse complement strand
TGATGTCCAGCGCCACCGGCGGCTCGATCATCACGCAATCCGCGCCCCAATCGGCCAGTTGGCGCACAGCGGTGGGGCCTGCGCGGGCCCGCGTCAGATCCAGAACGCGGATGCCGTCCAGCGGCAATGGATCGGCCGTCTGACCCATGGTCTTCCTGCTGCCGGGCGAGAACCTGTGGTCGGTCAATATCCTGCTCTCCCTTCCGCGCACGGTCTTGCTCGCGGCCTCTCCTGGCATCTCGTCGGGAAGCCGGCCCCGGCCTTCAAGCACCGCGCGAAGGGCCTGGCGAGTCCGATCCCCGCGGCAATGATTTCGTGATCGGCGATCGGCTTCGTCATTCCCGCTGCCCCTCGTTTCAGCCAGGCATTCTAGCGGCGGCTTGCCGGCAGGGGCAGCTGCGACCATCTCCAGGGGCATGTCCCGCTCCAGCCCCAAGGCCACCCCGCTTCCGGAACCGCAGTCCTGGCCCGCCGGCACGGTCTTCACCATCGGTCATTCGATCCACCCAATCGAGGAATTCATTGCCCTGCTGCGGCAGGCCGGCATCCAATGCCTGGTGGATGTGCGCAGCGTCCCGCGCTCGCGCCGCAACCCGCAGTTCAATATCGAGGCGCTGCCCGCGTCGCTCGCCGCCGCCGGCATCGAGCACCGGCATCTGAAATCCCTGGGCGGGCTGCGCCACCGGTCCAAGGGCGCGCCGCCCTCGCCCAACGGGCTGTGGCAGAACGAGGCCTTCCGCAACTTCGCCGATCATGCCCTGACGGAGGAGTTCCGCCGGGGCTTCGATGAGCTTCTGGGGCTCGCCGCCGAGCGGTCGACGGCCGTCATGTGTGCCGAGGCCCTGTGGTGGCGCTGCCACCGGCGGATCATTGCCGATCACCTTCTTGCCGAGGGATTGCCCGTCGCCCATGTCATGGGCGACGGCAAGATCGAGGCGGCCAAGCTGACGCCCGGCGCCGCGATCGACGGTCATGGGCAACTCGTCTACCCGGCCCCCGATACTGAGGGCCAGGGTCGTCTAAGTCTTTAGCACTCTTATGCGGAGAGTGCTAAAATGATGCTCTCGATCCTGAACAGATGGAGGTTTTTCTCATGAAATTCAGGCCTTTGCACGATCGCGTCGTGGTCCGCCGGGTGGAGCAGGAGGAGAAGACCGCAGGCGGGATCATCATTCCCGACACCGCCAAGGAGAAGCCGATGGAGGGCGAGGTCATCGCCGTCGGTCCTGGCGCCCGGGGCGAGGACGGCGTGCTCCATCCTCTCGACGTCAAGGCCGGCGATCGCATCCTGTTCGGCAAGTGGTCGGGCAGCGAGGTCAAGATCGACGGCCAGGAGCTCATCATCATGAAGGAGTCCGATGTCCTGGGCGTGATCGACGGCGGCGGCAAGCACAAGCGCGCCTGAGGCGGTGCCGCGCGGGTGAACCCGCCGCGGCATCGACAAGCGTCATTTCAAAATTCAAGCCAAGATTCGAGGAGGAAATACCATGGCAGCCAAGGAAGTCCGTTTCGGCGGCGAGGCGCGCGACCGCATGCTGCGCGGCGTCGACATTCTCGCCAATGCGGTGAAGGTGACCCTCGGCCCCAAGGGCCGCAATGTGGTGCTCGACAAATCCTACGGTGCGCCGCGCATCACCAAGGACGGCGTCACCGTTGCGAAG
Source organism: Verrucomicrobiia bacterium (assembly GCA_035482595.1). Lineage (GTDB taxonomy): Bacteria > Pseudomonadota > Alphaproteobacteria > Dongiales > Dongiaceae > DASXQK01. The sequence goes on along the minus strand of DATHQQ010000797.1, from coordinate 2,662 downwards.
GAGATCGAGCTCTCCGACAAATTCGAGAACATGGGCGCCCAGATGGTGCGCGAGGTCGCGTCCAGGACCAGCGATCAGGCGGGCGACGGCACGACCACGGCGACAGTGCTGGCCCATGCGATCGTGCGCGAGGGCGCGCGGGCGGTCGCCGCCGGCATCAATCCCATGGATCTGAAGCGCGGCATCGACCAAGCGGTCGAGGTCATCGTGGAGGATGTGAAGAAGCGCTCGCGCAAGGTCGCGACCAATGCCGAGATCGCGCAGATCGGCACCATCTCGGCCAATGGCGACAAAGAGATCGGCGAAATGATCGCCCGCGCGATGCAGAAGGTCGGCAATGAGGGCGTGATCACCGTCGAGGAGGCGAAGTCGCTGGCGACGGAGCTCGACGTGGTCGAAGGTATGCAGTTCGACCGCGGCTATGTCTCGCCCTATTTCGTCACCAATGCCGAGAAGATGCTCGTCGAGCTCGAGGATCCCTACATCCTGCTCTATGAGAAGAAGCTTTCGAGCCTGCAGGCCATGCTGCCGGTGCTGGAAGCGGTGGTGCAGTCGGGCCGGCCGCTGCTCATCATCGCCGAGGATATCGAGGGCGAGGCGCTCGCCACTCTCGTGGTCAACAAGCTGCGCGGCGGGCTGAAGGTCGCCGCCGTGAAGGCGCCGGGTTTCGGCGATCGGCGCAAGGCGATGCTGGAGGACATGGCCGTGCTGGCCGCAGGCCAGGTCATCAGCGAGGATCTGGGGATCAAGCTCGAGAACGTGACCCTGGACATGCTGGGCCGCGCCAAGAGGGTGCGGGTGGAGAAGGAGAACACCACCATCATCGACGGCGCCGGCAAGAAGAAGGATATCGAGGCCCGCGTCGCCCAGATCCGCGCCCAGATCGAGGAGACGACCTCGGACTACGACAAGGAGAAGCTGCAGGAGCGGCTCGCCAAGCTCGCCGGCGGGGTCGCCATCATCCGCGTCGGCGGCGCCACCGAGATCGAGGTCAAGGAGCGCAAGGACCGGGTGGAGGACGCCATGCATGCCACCCGGGCTGCGGTGGAGGAGGGCATCGTCGCCGGCGGTGGCACGGCACTTCTCTATGCCACCAAGGCGCTGGCCAAGCTGAAGCCCGCCCAGGACGACCAGCGCGTCGGCGTGGACATCCTGCGCCGGGCCATCCAGGCGCCGGCGCGCCAGATCGCCGAGAATGCCGGCCATGACGGCTCGGTCGTGATCGGCAAGCTGCTTGAAAGTAACGACGTCAACTACGGCTTCGATGCCCAGAGCGGGGAATATACCGACATGATCAAGGCGGGCATCATGGACCCGACCAAGGTGGTGCGCTTGGCGATGCAGTCAGCGGCTTCGGTGGCGGGGCTGCTCATCACGACGGAGGCGATGGTGGCCGAGAAGCCGGAGAAGAAGGGTCCGCCCGCCGGCATGCCGCCCGGCGGCGATATGGATTTCTAGGAGCAACGACAAGCGCAGGGCCGCGGTGCCGGCTCGGGTGCCGCGGCCCGGCTTCCGGAACGAATCACGCGGGTGGCATCCATGGCACATGCATCGACGACGACACCGCCCCTCGGCTGGAAGGCCAAGGATTTCGAGCTCGAGGGCACCGACGGCAAGCGCCATCGGCTGGCCGATCTCCGGGGGCCCAAGGGCACGCTGGTCATGTTCATCTGCAACCACTGCCCCTATGTGCAGGCGGTACTCGACGACATCATCGCCGATGCGCGCGAGCTGCAGGCGGCAGGCATCGCCTCCATCGCCGTCATGCCCAATGACACGCGGATCTCGCCGGGCGATTCCTTCGACAATATGAAGCGGCTGGCGGCCGAGAAGAAATTCCCCTTCCCCTATCTCCTCGATTCGACGCAGGCGGTGGCGCGCGCCTATGACGCCGCCTGCACCCCGGATTTCTTCGGCTTCGACGCCGATCTGGGGCTGCAGTATCGCGGCCGCATCTATGAGAGCCGCAACCGCCAGCGCACCGCCGGAAGCAAGCGCGAGCTCTATGACGCCATGCTCGAGATCGCCCGCAGCGGCAAAGGCCCGCGTGACCAGACCCCGAGCATGGGCTGTTCCATCAAATGGCGGTCGGCAAGTTAGAGGGCGCTATAGCGATCAGTTTCTTCCGTCATTCCGGCGAAAGCCGGAATCCAGGGGTCACATGATCAGCAGCTTGCTGCACGCCCCTGGATCCCGGCTTTCGCCGGGATGACGAGCGAGAGAGTGCGGCTCATCGGATGCTTCCGAATTGCCCTCGGAGGCGTCGCTAAGGCGACACGCCGGGTGGGGTGACGGGGACCGAGGTCCAGCCGCTGCTGCAATTCTGCACGTAGGGATAGTAGCCCTTGGGGTTGCTGCAGAAGTACCAGGACTGCTGCGGGGCAGGGCCCGGGGCCGCGGCCGGCTGCACCTCCGTCACCGGCGGCGATTCCGGCGCCGCGACCGGATAGACGTAATAGGGATAGGCGAAGGGAAAGCCGAAGGAGAAGCTGACGCTGCTTCCCCAGCCGCTGCAGCACCAGCCCGGCCAGCCCCAGCCCCACCAGCCGCCATGCCAGCCATTGTGCCACCAGCCCCCGCCGTGCCAGCCGCCATTCCACCAGCCGTGGTTCCAGCCGCCGTGATTCCAGCCGCCGTTCCAACCCCCGTTGTTCCAGCCGCC
>DATHQQ010000796.1:0-3760 GCA_035482595.1 Verrucomicrobiia bacterium | reverse complement strand
GGACTACGCCATCAAGATGGCCCGCGACTGGAACGTGCCGGCCAGCGGCAAGGGCTTCGTCACGCGCTTCCGGGTGCGCCGGGCTTTTCTCGACGGCTATGAGATTCGCGAGGCCGGCGGGCGCAGCCATCTCGAATATTGGATTCCCGCCGAGGAGCTGGCGGATTTCAACGCCGCCATCATCGGCGAGATCGAGGTCTTCGCCAGCTTCCCGTGAAGCACGCGCTGCAATTGCGCCTCCCGCGTCATCCCAAGATGACGCGAAGAGGCTACCACAGATCGGGTCAGGCCGCTTGCGCTGCCGCCCGGCCCAAGCGCGCCGCATTGGCCGAGGCGACGCGATGGATCGGCATCATCCCGGCATCGGCCACATGCTGGGTCGAGCGGGTCAGCCGGATGCCGGCGGAGATCATGTCGGCGACCATCGCCTCGGCGGCGCGCATGCCGACCGCGGCCGCGGCCGGCAGAGAGCGGCAGGCCGCGAGCGCCAGCGCCGATGAGGCGGAGCGTTGCAGCTGGCGGAACCAGAAATCCATCAGGACGCGGTTGAATTCCGGCAGCTTGCCCATCATGGCGGCGCTCGATTCGATCGCCACGGCGCTCTTTTCGTCCCTCATGCGGGCGAACTCGGGCTCGCTGAGGCCCGCCGGAGATCCCATGGCCTTCGCGATGACGCCGCCGCGATGGGCAATCGTCTTGGCCGATGCGGCGGCCAATTCGCGACTGATGCGAACCTGCCGGGCGCCTGCCGCGGCTGTCCGCGCCAGCGGGCGGCGCTTCTTGGCGGAGGCCGGCGCCTTGCCGGTAGTCTTGCGGGTCGGGGCCTTGCGGACTGTTTTCCGGGTCAAAATAGAGTGTTCCTTCCTATGAGGGGACAAAGCGGGACGAGATTGGAGTCTCGGGCCGCCTCGAAATTTCCGAGAGCGCCCCAGCATAAAGCCGGGTGCGCGCGTTGGTTCCGGACCGGTGGGGTCTTCTTGGTCATAGCGACCGATGGCCGCGGGGACGTGAACTGCCGACCTTAGTCTATGCGATGGGATCGGTGGCGTTCTCCGACGGCGCCGCTCGCAGCAGAAGAATCCTTGCCTTGCCATAGCGCCGTTCGTCGATCTTGGCGAAGCCCGCCGGCGCGGCGAAGGACGCCGTCTCGCGGCCCGAGAGCTCGAGGCTGACGATGGCTCCGTCGGCGATCCATCCGGCGGCGGCCAGCGCCGCCAGCGCCGGCACCGCGAGCGCCTTGTCATAGGGCGGGTCGAGGAAGACGAGATCGGCCGCGCGGCGCGCCCGCGGCGGGTTCGTGACATCGGCCAGGATGAATTGTGCGTCGAGCCCCAGCGCCTTGGCATTGGCCCGCGCGGCATCGAGGGAGGGGCGGCTCATATCCATGAAGCTTGCGGCGGCAGCGCCACGCGACAGGGCCTCGATGCCGAGGGCACCGGTGCCGGCGAAGGCATCGAGCACCACCGCATCCACCACCGCGGAGCCGCCGTCGGCGCGGAGATGGCCATGCTCCAGCAGATCGAACAGGGCCTGGCGGGTACGATCCGCCGTCGGCCGTATGGCGAGCCCCGCCGGCAGGTCGAGACGGCGGCCCCTAAGCCGGCCGGCGACGATTCGCATAGGGCTTCGCGCCGCGCCTTCGATCGGGCTTGCCGGCGGAAGGCTTCGACTCGTCGCGGCGTTCTGACCGGGGCTTGCCGCCGGGGTGGGGCTTCGTGTCGGCGCTTCGCTCAGGCCGGCTATGGCCGGCATGAGGTTTCGCCTCGCCTCTGCGATCAGGCCGGTCACCGCCAGCATGCGATTTCGCCGGCCCTCGCCGATCAGCCTGGCGATCGCCGGGATGGGGCGTCGCACCGCGTCGATCGGCCCGGCCTTCGCCGGCATCGCGCTTCGCCCCACCGCTTCGATTGGGCCGACCCGGGCCGGCATGAGGCTTCACTGCGTCACTTCGCTCCAGCCGATCCTTGCCGCCGTAGGGTCTTGTCCCGCCGCCGCGATCAAACCGCCGCTCGCCGGCATAGGGTTTCGCCTCGCCTCTCGGCTCCGGCCGCGCCACACCGCCATAGGCTTTCGGCCTACCTCGCCGCTCGGGCCGGTCGTCGCTGGTGTGGGGCTTCGCCTCCTCGCGTCGATCGAGCCGTCCTGGGGCGGCGTAGGGCTTCACCCCACTGCTTCGCTCAGGCCGCCCCTGGCCGGCATAGGGCTTCGCCTCGCTGCGTTGATCAGACCGCCGCTCGCCGGCATAGGGCTTCGTCTCGCGCCGGCGATCGGGGCGCTCATTGCCGGCATAGGGCTTGGCCTCGCCTCGGCGGCCGGGCCGGTCGTTGCTGGTGAAGGGCTTCGCGCCGGCTCTCCGGTCGAATCGGCGCTCGCCGGCATGGGACGTCGTCGCCGCAGGGGTCGATGCCGGTTGCGACCGTGCCGGCCGCGGCCCCTCGGGGTGGGGCTTGCGGATGATCGGGCGGACCATGCGGTCGCGATCCTCGCGGCTCGGCGCCGCCAGACCCAGCTGGTCACGCAGCACCTTGAATGGCACCTCCTCGACCTCGCCCCGCTCGAGATGGCCGAGCTGGAAGGGGCCATAGGCGGTGCGGATCAGGCGGTTGACGGGATAGCCCATGAACTCGCAGACGCGGCGGATCTCGCGGTTCTTGCCCTCGGCGAGGCTGAGGGTCAGCCAGGCATTGTCGCCCTGCTGGCGGTCGAGGCTCGCGCGGATGGGGCCGTAGTCGATCCCCTCGATCGTCACGCCCTTCTCGAGCCCGGCGAGGCGCGCCGGCTCGACGCGGCCGTTGACCCGCACGCGGTAGCGCCGGAGCCAGCCCGTCACCGGAAGCTCCAGCCGGCGCTTCAGCTCGCCGTCATTGGTCAGCAGCAGCAGCCCCTCGGAGGTGAGGTCGAGCCGGCCGATGGGCATGAGCCGCGGCAGCTCCCGGGGCAGCTTGTCATAGATCGTCTCGCGCCCCTCGGGGTCGTGGGCTGTGGTCAGCAGGCCGCGCGGCTTGTGGTAGCGGAAGAGGCGCGTCGGCTCGGCGACGGGCAAGGGCTTGCCGTCGACCACGATGCGGGACGCGGGTCCCACCACCAGCGCGGGGCTCGTGATCTTGTGGCCGTCGACGATGACGCGGCCCTCGGCGATCCAGGCCTCGGCCTCGCGTCGCGAGCAGAGCCCGGCGCGGGCGATACGCTTGGCGATCCGCTCCCCGCCGGCGATGGCCGGCGAGGCTTCGCCCGAGGAGGCCTTGTCCTCTGGGGGCGGGGTATCAGCGGGTGGCGGCGATGAGGGCATCGAAGATCTTCTCGTCGCCTTGGCTGATGGAATATTCGGGATGCCACTGCACCCCCAGGCAATAGCGGTAGCGCGGATCCTCGATGCCCTCGATCACCCCATCGGGGGCGAGTGCATCCACCACCACCCCGGCGCCCACGGCCTTCACCGCCTGATGATGGGCGCTGTTGACCTCGAGCTCGTCGACGCCGCAGATCCGGTGCAGCAGCGTGCCCTTGGCGACCGCGACGCGATGGCCGGGCTCGGTGCGCGGGTTGGGCTGCTCATGGGGCAGCGGCCCCTCGACCTCGTCGGGGATATGCTGGATCAGCGTCCCGCCGAGCACGACATTCAGAAGCTGCTGGCCGCCGCAAATGCCGAGCACCGGCATGTTGCGGGCAAGCGCGCCCTTGGTGATCTCGATCTCGAAGGCGGTGCGCTTGGTCTTCAGCTTCACCGTGGCATGGCGCGTCTCGGCCCCGAAGAGGGCGG